>NZ_JAAGPE010000232.1:0-15100 GCF_017104605.1 Burkholderia sp. Ac-20384
CCGCGCAGCGCGGCGAGCCGTGCGCGCGCATCGTCCGGCAGGTCGGCCTCGGCGAGGCGCTCGGCCTGTAGCGACATCGCGGTGAGTGGCGAGCGCAGCTCGTGCGCGGCGTCGGCGACGAAGCGGCGCTGCGCGGCAACCGACTGCGCGACGCGCTCCAGCATCCGGTTGATCGCGACGACGAACGGCCGCACTTCGACCGGCACATGCTCGGCCGGTACCGGGCGCAGGTCGTGCTCGTCGCGCGCATCGATGCCGGCGGACAGCACGGCCACCGGGCGGAACAGCTTGCGCACGAGATCGGCGACGAGCAGCAACAGGATCGGCACGAGAATCAGCAGCGGCAATGCGGTGCGCCACGCGCTTTCGCGGGCGACATCGTCGCGCATGCCGGCTTCCTGCGCGACCGCGATGCGCTCGCCGTTCGCGAAGCTCCGGACCATCACGCGATACGTGCTGCCGCCGGCATCGACCGTATGCAGCCCGTCGGCGAGCGTCGGCGCCAGCGCGAGCGGCGGCGTGCCGTCGCTGCCTGGCTGCGGTGTGCCGCCGAGCGGCTGCACGATCACGCGCGACAGCTCGTCGCTTTCGCGCGCGGGCCCGGTGCCGTCGGCATGGAGCGACGGCGTGTGCTCGCGGTCGAGCAGCGTCGCGACCTCGCGCAGCACGTCGTCCTGCAATTCGTGCGCTTCGTCGAATGCCGATGAAAACGCGAACGCGGCCGCGGCCGTCGCGACGACCAGGATCGCGGCCGACAGCGCGACCGACAGGCGAAACCCGATCGATTCGTTCAGCCGTTTCTTGAAACCATCCATCCCGCACCCCTGACGTTCTTGATCACGGTGCTGCCGAGCTTGCGGCGCAGCGAATGGATCAGGAATTCGACCGCATTGCTTTCGACTTCCTCGCCCCAGCCGTACAGGCGATCCTCGAGCTCGCGCCGCGACAGGATTGCGCCCGGGCGCACCAGCAGCGCGCGCAGCAGCGCGAATTCGCGATTCGACAGCGGCACCGGCGCGCTCCCGTCGACCGCGGCCTCGCGCGTTGCCGGATCGAGCGACACGATGCCATTGCTCAGCAGCGGCGCAGCCGAACCGGCCCGGCGCCGGATCGCGACGCGAATCCGCGCGAGCAGCTCGGCCATTTCGAACGGTTTCACGATGTAGTCATCGGCGCCGCCGTCGAGGCCGGCCAGGCGATCGTCGAGCCCGTCGCGTGCGGTGACGATCAGCAGCGGCGCGCTGGCGTCCTTCGCGCGGATGGCAGCCAGCACGTCGAGCCCGTCGCGGCCGGGCAGGCCGAGGTCGAGCAGGACCAGGTCGTAGGGCTGCGCGGCGAACGCGGTCAACGCGCGCACGCCGTCGGTGACCCAGTCGGTGGCGTACGACGCATCCTTCAACGCGGCATGGACGGCCTCGCCGATCATCGGGTCGTCTTCGACGAGCAGTATTCGCATGCGTGTTCTCCGTGCCGCGCAAACGCCGCCAGCGTATGCGATTCCCGCGCGTGCGTCACGTGCCGCGGCGCGCTGCGATCGTTATTTGCCGCTGAACCGGTCGAGGGCCGCGAGCAGGTTCTTCATCGCGACGGCCGAATCGGCCTGGGTCGGATGGTCGGCGCGCAATGCGGAGAGTGCCCGGTCGATCTCCTGGTCGACCATGTGCCAGTCGGCGGCGGCGCGCGGCTTGAGGCCGGCTTCGGCCGAATCCCACGCGATCTCGAGATCCTTGATGCGCGTTTTCGCGCCGGGCAGGTCGCCCTTGGCGACGAGCGTGTTCACGTCGACGGCGATCGTGCGGAACTGCGACAGGTCGCCGAGCTTCGATGCGTGGGCCGTCGCGGGCGATGTGGCGGCCGAGGCGGGCACCGGCGTCGCTGCGTTCGCGTCCTGCTGCTTCGAGCAGCCGGCGGCGGCGCTCAGCAGGGCAATCGTGGCCGCCGCAACGGCGAGACGGGAAACGGGATGGGGGATGCGCATGGCGAGTCCTCGATTCGATGAATGGGAAGAGCGGAAAGGAACGGGCGTCATTCGGCGGCACCGGCACGCGTGCGCGGGCCGCTGCCGAACTGAGCGACGGCAACGAGCAGCACGATCACGGTGAGGAACAGCAGGCTCGTCCACGCGGCGCCGAAGCCGAGCCCGCCATAGGTGCGGGCCTGCGTGAGCAGGTCGCCGAGCGACGCGCCGAACGGGCGCGTCAGGATGTACGCGATCCAGAACGCGAGCACCGCGTTGGCACCGAGCCGCCACGCCGCGAACACGGCCGCGATCAGACCGCCGAAGCACAGCGCGCCGAGCGTGAAGCCCAGACCGAGCGCCTCGGTCGCGAGATCGCCTGCGGCGGTGCCCAGCGCGAACGTGCAGAGGATCGCGGCCCAGTAGAACAGCTCGCGCCGTGGCGTGACGATCGTGTCGATCGACAGCGTGCCTTCGACGCGATGCCACACGAAGAAGATCGCGGCGAGCCCGACGGCAAACGCGGCGGTGCTCGCATAGAGGCTGACATTCAGGCCGTCGGTGAGCAGGTCGGTGATCTGCGTGCCGACGATGCTGACCAGCACCACCGTGAGCCAGTAGATCCACGGCACGTAGCGGCGCGTGCGCAACTGCAGCCACAGCGCGATCGCGAGCAGCGACGCCATCGCGACGCGCGTGACGGTCTGGCCGAGCCCCGCGTTGACCGCGAGAAAGTCCGCGCCGGTTTCGCCGACCGTGGTCGACATGATCTTGATGATCCAGAACGACAGCGCGACGTCGGGCACCTTGTTCAGCCAGTGCGGCGGGCGATGGGCGGGCAGGGATTGCATGCGATGCCTCCTTGGCAATCGGGTGGTCGGCATGCAGTCTGAATCCCGAGACTTAGGCCAGCCATAGCGAGGCCGGCAGCGGGAAAAAACGTCGTTTCGACGTTTCGACGAAATACGTCGTCGGAACGTCGAAATTATCGGTCGTTTCGCATCATTCTTCGTCTTGGAACTGATTTTGAGCGTCCCTAAACTGTGTTCATGGCTCAACGCCGTTCACAACACCAACCCATCATCAGGAGATAAGCGCATGAAAATCGCCATCGTCGGCGCAGGTCTGATCGGCCACACCATTGCTCACATGCTGCGTGAAACGGGCGACTACGAAGTCGTCGCGTTCGACCGTGATGCGGATGCGCTTGCGAAGCTGTCGCGCGAAGGCATCGCGACGCAACGGGTCGATTCGGCCGATGCGAACGCGATTCGCGAAGCCGTGAAGGGCTTCGATGCGCTCGTCAACGCACTGCCGTACTACCTCGCGGTCAACGTTGCCGCCGCCGCGAAGGCTGCCGGCGTCCACTACTTCGACCTGACCGAAGACGTGCGCGCCACCCACGCGATCCGCGAACTGGCCGAAGGCTCCGACCGTGCGTTCATGCCGCAGTGCGGTCTCGCACCGGGCTTCATCGGTCTCGCCGCCCATGAGCTGGTGAACGGCTTCAGCGAAGTGCGCGACGTGAAGATGCGCGTCGGCGCGCTGCCCGAGTATCCGACCAACGCGCTGAAGTACAACCTGACGTGGAGCGTCGACGGCCTGATCAACGAATACTGCCAGCCGTGCGAAGCGATCCGCGACGGCCGCAAGCAATGGGTGCAGCCGCTCGAAGGCCTCGAGCACTTCTCGCTGGACGGCACCGAATACGAAGCGTTCAACACGTCGGGCGGCCTGGGCACGTTGTGCGAAACGCTGTCGGGCAAGGTCGAGACGCTCGACTACAAGTCGGTGCGCTATCCGGGCCACCGCGATCTCGTGCAGTTCCTGCTCGAAGACCTGCGCCTGTCGACCGACCGCGACACGCTGAAGTCGATCATGCGCCGCGCGGTGCCGTCGACGAAGCAGGACGTCGTGCTCGTGTTCATCACGGTGACGGGCGTGAAGGACGGCCAGCTGGTGCAGGACGTGTTCACGCGCAAGATTTTCGCGAAGGACGTGTGCGGGATGCACATGAGCGCGATCCAGATCACGACGGCCGGCGCGATGTGCGCGGTGCTGGATCTGTTCCGCGAAAAGAAGCTGCCGCAGAGCGGTTTCATCCCGCAGGAAAAGGTGTCGCTGAAGGCGTTCCTGTCGAACCGCTTCGGCAAGCTGTACGAAGGCGGCACGATGGAGCGCGTGCACGAAGTGGCCTGACCACCCGTCAGCCTCTGGCACGAGGGCCGTACGACGCCGGGAGCGCAGCAGCGCTTCCGGCGTTGTTTTTTGCGGGGAACGAAAAAAGGGCGGCGGTCAGGCCGGCAGCGGCGGGACGATCGTGGCCGCGGGAGGCGGCGGCGCGATGCGGTACAGCAATGTGTCGACGTCGGCATCGGATGGCGCGGTGTTGTCGAACATCACGATACCGTCGCATTCGTGGCCGGTCGGCACGAAGCGGCGCTGCCGGTATTCGTCCCAGTGCGTGAGCTTGTAGGCGTCGTTCGGGTTGCCGCGCGCGACGATTCGCTGGTGCGCGACGTCTTCCGACGTGTGGACCCAGACGACCGTCAGCGTGACGTCGGGCGCGATGCCGAGCCACGCACGGTCGAGAATGCGGCGATCGCGCACTTCGCGCGACAGCGGGCCGACCACGAGTGCGCCGATGCCGAGCGCGAGATTTTCACGTGCGGTGTCGAGCAGGCCCTGGTATTCGGGATCGCGCAGGTGCTTCAGGTAGAGCGGGCTGTCGCGATCGTTCGGATCCTCGGTGAGCGCGCCCATCGCGGCCGAGCTGTAGCGGCCGTACAGCGTGTCCTTGTCGAGCAGGCAGAAGGCCTCGCCGGTCGCGCGCATCAGCGGCCCGATGAGCCGCTTCGCGAGCGTGGTCTTGCCGGTGCCGGCGTGACCGCAGAAGAACACCAGGTGCGTCACGAAGCCTTGCCTCCCGGGCGCGGGCCCGATGCGCCGTTGCGCTTGTCGCCGCGCGAGAAGACTTCCGCTTCCAGCCACATCGCGTTGATGATGCCGAAGCCGAGCGCCACGCCGATGCCGAGTATCCACGAGAAATACCACATGGGTCAGTCTCCTTGACGGTTGGGCCGCACGGCCGTGCGGCTTGTGGTCCGAAGTGTCCGGGTGCGCATGCTGCGGCGCACGCAGCCCGATCATGACCAATATCGCCGTGCCGCGCAAGCCGGGCCGCCCGCGCAGCAAACCGGTAAACTGATGCGCAAACCGCAACATCACGGACAACATGCTGATCAACTGTGCTGCATACCAGGACGGCCGCAAGCTGGCCGACATCGATATCGACGCCATCAGCGACTACGTGTCGAAGCCCGAATGCTTCGTGTGGGTCGCGCTGAAGGATCCGACGCCTGCCGAACTCGACCTGATGGGCGAGGAGTTCGGCCTGCACGAACTGGCGCTCGAGGATGCCCGCAAGGGGCACCAGCGACCGAAGATCGAGGAGTACGGCGATTCGCTGTTCGCGGTGCTGCATATGGTCGAGCTGGACGACGACGATGAATTGAATGTCGGCGAGCTGAACGTGTTCGTCGGACCGAATTACGTGCTGTCGATCCGCAACCATACCGAGCAGGATTTCCGCGACGTGCGCAAGCGTTGCGAGCGCGAGCCGCATCTGCTCCAGGAAGGCTCGGCATTCGTGTTCTACGCGCTGATGGACCAGGTCGTCGACCGCTATTTCCCGATCCTCGAAACGCTCGGCACCGAGCTCGAGGAACTCGAGGACCGCATTTTCGCGAAGGCCACGCCCGCGTCGTCGCGCGCGATCATCGAGGATCTCTATTCGCTGAAGCGCCGGCTCGTGATGCTGTACCAGCACACGGCGCCGTTGATCGAGCCGCTTGCGAAGCTCACCGGTGGGCGCATTCCGCAGGTCTGCAGCGGGATGGAGCCGTACTTTCGCGACGTGTACGACCACCTGCAGCGGATCGTGAAGACGATCGAAGGGCGGCGCGAGATGGTGGTTACGGCGATCCAGGTCAATCTCGGGATGATTTCGCTGGCCGAGAGCGAGGTGACGAAGCGGCTCGGCTCGTTCGCCGCGCTGTTCGCGATTCCGACGATGATCGCCGGCATCTACGGGATGAACTTCGCGAACATGCCCGAACTGCACCTGAAATACGGTTTCTACGGTTGCATCGCCGCGATGGTCGTCGCCGATTTCGCGCTGTGGTGGCGATTCAAGCGGGCAGGGTGGCTGTAGTCTCGCTTCACGCGCGGGGCGGCGCGTGCTTGCCGATCACGACGCGCCACGGACGCACGCGCCACGATTTCACGAGGCCGTTCTGCACGTACGGATCGGCGCGCGCGAACGACTCGGCCGCCTCCGGCGAATCCCCTTCGAACACGAGCACGGCCTGATCGGCCGGGTCCGACAGTGCGCCGGCGAGCACGAGTTCGCCGCGCTCGGTCGCAGCCTGCGCAAGCGCGAGGTGCTGGGCGCGGAACGGTTCGCGACGGGACAGGTAATCGTCGACGAGTTCGTAGGTCAACTGGTAATGCATGGTGGCTCCGGGAAGAATCGCGGCGGCCGGTGCGTCAGCGCGCCGTCAGTCAGTCTGCTGCGGGCAGTATAGGGCAGGCGGACGGCAGCGACACGACACGCATGGCGGTGTGTCCCTGCGCTAAAAACGCAACTAACGGTCTATGCGCCGTTCGTCCTGAAATCCCGGCCGCATCGCACCTTCGATGCAGGCAGGTCTTCAGGCCGGGGCCGGGCAGGCTATCGCTACGCCTTGTAGCCGATCGTGCGAAGCAGGTCCTTGCGCCAGCGGATGTCGTCGTCATTTTCGACACCGAGCGGCCCGAAGCCGTCGACGACGCCGACGATTCCGCGACCTTGCGCGGTTTCCGCGACGATGACCTCGGTCGGGTTCGCGGTCGCGCAATAGATCCGGCAGACCTCCGGCACGGCCTTGATCGCATTGAGCACGTTGACCGGGTAGAACCCGTCGCCGAGAAACACGATGAATGCGTGACCGGCGCCGATCGCGCTGGCGTTGCGGCAGGCCAGTTCGACGAGCGTCGCATCGGTGCCGGAGTGGCGCACCAGCCGCTTGCCCGACGCCTCGCAGAATGCGAGCCCGAAGCGGATGCCGGGCACGGTGCCGACCAGCGCCTCGTGGATGTCTTCGACGGACTTGATGAAATGCGACTGGCCGAGGATGAAGTTCATGGTCTCGGGCTTGTCGACGGCAACAGTGTGCAGCTGCAGCATGGCGGACCTCGTCTCGCGATGCGGCGCGTGCGCCGCAATGGGCTCTTCAAGCTTAATACGCGGCGGCCGGCGACGAAAGCCGCGAGGGCGGCCTATCCTTCGTTGTGTGTGGCGCGAGCGCTGCACGAAGGAATGGAGGCAGACATGGACGTGCGACAAGGCTTTGTCGACTGCGTCGGGCGCACGCCGCTGATTCGCTTGACGAAGCTCAGCGCGGAGACGGGCTGCGAGATCCTGGGCAAGGCGGAATTCATGAATCCGGGCGGGTCGGTGAAGGACCGCGCGGCACTTTACATCATCCGCGACGCCGAGCGGCGTGGCGTGCTGAAGCCGGGCGGCACCGTCGTCGAGGGTACGGCGGGCAACACCGGCATCGGTCTGGCGCATATCTGCGCGGCGCGCGGCTATCGCTGCGTGATCGTGATTCCCGACACACAATCGCCGGACAAGCTGGCGATCCTGCGCACGCTCGGCGCCGAGGTGCGCCCGGTGCCGGCGGCGCCTTACCGTGACCCGAACAACTATCAGAAGATTGCCGGGCGGCTCGCGGACGAACTCGACAACGCGGTGTGGGCCAATCAGTTCGACAACGTCGTCAATCGTCAGGCGCACTACGAGACGACCGGGCCCGAAATCTGGCGCGATACGGCGGGCACGATCGATGCGTTCGTCTGCGCGACCGGAACGGGCGGCACGCTGGCCGGCGTGAGCCGTTATCTGAAAGAGCAGAATCCGGACGTCCGGATCGTGCTGGCCGACCCGTGCGGCAGCGGGCTCTATGGGTACGTGAAAACGGGCGACCTCGGCGCAGAAGGCAGCTCGATTACCGAAGGCATCGGATCGACGCGCGTCACAATGAACCTCGCGGGCACGCCGATCGACGACGCGGTGCGGATCGACGATCAGCAGTGCGTGACGATGGTCTACCGGCTGCTGCGCGAGGAAGGGCTGTATGTCGGCGGATCGAGCGGCATCAACGTCGCGGCAGCGGTCTGGTTGGCCCGCCGGATGGGCCCGGGGCACACGGTCGTGACCTTGCTGTGCGATCGTGGCGACATCTATCGCGCGCGGCTTTTCAATCGGGAATGGCTGCACGAAAAGGGCCTGGATCCGGGGGACTGAACCCGTGCGTTGAGCGCGTGCGAGGCGCGGGAGCGGTGAGGATTTCCATCCGCCGGAATGCGACCTATGCTGAACGAATCCGGTGCGAACGCCGTTCGCCCGTTTCGCCCAGACGAGGTGTGCCATGCCTGTGTCAGCCACCCTGCAGGATTGCCTGCGTCAGAAGTCATCGCGGTACGAAGTGGTGTACCACCCCTATAGCCATACGAGCATGGAGACGGCCGCCGCCGCGCATATTCCCGGCGATCGCCTCGCGAAAACCGTGCTCCTCGAAGACGACGAAGGCTACGTCGCCGCCGTATTGCCGACCACGTACGCCGTGCGTCTGTCGGATCTCTGGGTGAAGACGGGACGCCATCTCGTGCTCGCCCGGGAGGTCGAGCTGCGCGAGTTGTTCAAGGATTGCGACATGGGCGCGTTGCCGCCGGTGTGCATGGCGTACGGGATGAAGACGTTTCTCGAGGAACGTCTCGCGCAGCAGCCGGAAGTCTATTTCGAGGCCGGCGATCACGAGGCGCTGATCCACATGATGCAGGATGAATTCCTGATGCTGATGGAGACGGCCGAACGCGCGCATTTCTCGCACAAGATGCAGGGCATGCACTCCTGACGCGCGCGGTGCGTCGGCGCTGGTCGGTGCCCGTGTGACACGGTTGTGTGTCGCGGCGGTGGGTCTGGCGGCGATAGTTAATTCGATATGCGAAATGATCGTGTCGATCGTTGGTCGACGCATCGTCCGTAATTTTCAATCGCATTCCGGATTAACCGTTCGGATATCCATGGTGCGTCGGATGTTTCGAGGAATCGCTGTTCGGCCAGCTCGAGGTGGTCGAACAGCGCATTGAGCGACCGATGCTGACGTTGACGAGAGGAGGGTGTGCACCGTCCCGGTCGCTTCCGTGGCGGCTATTTTTGATGCAGTGCAGGAAATACGCCGATATTTATGTTGAAACAACCTAATATCCGTTTTCGCATATATCCATACAATTCAATTACCGTTTTAATAATAAAAGTTTGACTTGTGCTTACCGGAATATTATTTGAATAAACCCTCCAAACTTTGTATTCGGGTATCAAATAAAGTTTGACGTCAAAATTTTTTCCTTGCTATCTTCTGCACCCAAGTGAACGGCGCAAATGACATCACCGTGTAACGAACGGCGGATCGTCATACGAAATGTAAGGTGCCGCCCGCTCAGCTGACAATTGCCTGAACGTGCAGGCGCGTGGTTTTCCGGAGAGACGCCGGGCCGCGCCGGCCGGAACGATTCCTTGAAAAAGAATGAATTGGAATTCGAATGTAATTCTTTCAATTCGGATTGCTAATTGAATTTGAAATGAAATGTTCGGGTTGATGCGGTGGCGATGCCGACCTGGCTTTGCCGCCGGCAGCGATCCGAAACTGGGCGAATCGCTTGGGGGATGGATGGTGGGCATGAAAGTCGAAGAACATCTGGCTACGTCGAACAGCGGACTGGCTACGCTGGGCCGTCCGCGGGAGTTCGGCAAGAAGCAACAGAATCCGGTACGCCGGTTCGGCGGCATCGGAATCGTCCTGGTGCTGCATGCAGTGCTGATCTACGCGCTGCTCAACGGCCTCGCGACGAAAGTCGTGCAGGTGATCCAGCACCCGATCGAAACCCGCATCATCGAGCCGGTCAAGCCACCGCCGCCACCGCCGATGCCCGTGGTCAAACTCCCACCGCCGAAATTTGCGCCGCCGCCGCCGCCGTTCGTCCCGCCGCCGGAAGTACCGGTGCAGGCGCCGCCGCAGGCGACGATCACGCACCAGTCGGCTCCAGTGCCGTCCGCACCGGCCGTGCAGGCGCCGGTCGTGGCGCCCCCGGCGCCGGCCAAGCCCGTCAGTCATGACGTGGGGGTGGTCTGCCCGAATTCGGACACGTTGCGCGCGTCGATCCAGTACCCGAAGGAAGCGCAGGAAAACAACATCACGGGTGACGTGACGATCGAATTCGTCGTGGATGCGGAAGGGAATATCACGAACGAACGCGTGGCGCAGTCGGCGGACCCGATCCTCGATCGCGCGGCCTACAACACCGTGAAACGATTCAAGTGCGTCGCGCAGGGCCAGTCGGTACGGGTCCAGGTTCCGTTCTCGTTCAATCTGAATTGATGCAGTGGGCGGCCCGGTGCGATCCGGGCCGGGAAAAACCATCCCGAACTGACGTATTAAGTTCACCGAAATAACTGGAGTGGGGTATGACGAAGCGTTCACTGGCCGCGCTGGCGGCAAGCATCCTGATGTCCGTCGCCGCAATCGACGGGTTCGTTGCGCCGCAACTCGCCCACGCGCAGGCAAGCGGCGCGGCCGGCACATCGGCACAGGCCGCGGCACCGTCGGCTGCACCGGCCCCGGTTCCGGCCGCCGCCGAGCCGGCTCCGCCGCCCGCGCCGGCCACGACGGAAGCAGTCGAGAATCCGTACGGGCTTGGCGCGCTATGGAAGAACGGCGATTTCGTCGCCCGTTTCGTGCTGATCCTGCTGGTGATCATGTCGATGGGCAGCTGGTACATCATGATCACGAAGTTCCTGGAGCAGTTGCGCGCGAATCGCCGCGCGAAGCTGGCGGACGCGCAGCTCTGGACCGCGCCGTCGCTGGCAGAAGGCGCCAGGCTGCTCGACGAGGCGTCGCCGTTCCGGTTCATCGCCGAAACGGCAATCGAGGCCGGCGAGCATCATGAAGACGCGCTGCTGGAAGCGGTGGACCGCAACACGTGGATCGACGTGTCGGTCGAGCGCTCGATCACGAACGTGTCGAACCGGATGCAGGACGGGCTCGCATTCCTGGCTACGGTGGGCTCCACCGCGCCGTTCGTCGGGCTGTTCGGCACGGTCTGGGGGATCTATCACGCGCTGACGGCCATCGGCATCGCCGGCCAGGCGTCGATCGACAAGGTCGCAGGCCCGGTGGGCGAGGCGCTCATCATGACCGCGATCGGCCTCGCCGTCGCGGTGCCGGCGGTGCTCGGCTACAACTTCCTGGTCCGCCGCAACAAGTCGGTGATGGAGCGGGTCCGCAACTTCGGCGCGCAACTGCATACCGTGCTGCTGGCCGGCAATCGGCGCCCGGTACGCGCGGCGGCGTCGTCGCCGGCAGCCGCGTCGCTCGCGAACTGAACGGCTGACGGAGACGCGCGATGGCCATGAACGTCGGGCAGGACGATAGCGACGAGGTGATCGCCAACATCAACACGACGCCGCTCGTCGACGTGATGCTGGTGTTGCTGATCATCTTCCTGATCACGATCCCGGTCGTGACGCACACGATCCAGCTTCAGTTGCCGAAGGAGACGGTGCAGCCGCTGCAGACGACGCCGAAGAGCATCGAGATCGCGGTGAACCGCGACGGCGATTTCTTCTGGGGCGAGCAGCTGGTGGATGCACAGACGCTGCTCGCGAAGCTGAAGGGCGTGTCGCAGCAGCAGCCGCAGCCGAGTGTCCATGTGCGGGGCGACCAGAACACGCGCTACGAGTTCATCGGACGGGTGGTCACGATGTGCGAGCGCGCGGGGATCGCGAAGCTGTCGTTCATTACGGAGCCGCCGGCGCGCGGGGGGTAGTCGCGCGCGGGAATCGTGGTGGAACAGGGGGCCGGCGGCAAGTGTTGGCGCGCTGACGCTGGTTGACCGAGAACGGTGGGATCGGCGTAAGTGCTCAGGCACTAACGCGGGTTGACCGCGAAGCATGGGATCCACATAAGCGCTAAAGCGCCAACGTGGATCGACCGCGAAGCATGGGACCAGCGTAAGCGCTAAAGCGCTAACGCTGGTCGACAGGAGTCGACGATGGGAATGAATGTGCCTTCGGGCGGGAGCAATGCCGAACCGGAAGTGATGGTCGATATCAACACCACGCCACTGATCGACGTGATGCTGGTGTTGCTGATCATGCTGATCATCACGATCCCGATTCAGATGCATTCGGTAAAGATGGACCTGCCGGTGGGGAATCCGCCGCCGCCGGCCACGCCGCCGGAAATCGTGCAGATCGATATCGACTTCGACGGCACGACGACATGGAACGGCGCACCGGTGCCGGACCGCGCGGCGCTCGAGTCGAAACTGACCCAGGTGGCGGCGGAGCCCGTGCAGGCCGAGATCCATCTGCGCCCCAACAAGCTGGTGCCGTACAAGGACGTGGCCGCCGTGCTCGCCTCCGCGCAACGCGTGGGCGCGACCAAGATCGGCCTGATCGGTAACGAACAGTTCATGCAATGACGACACGGACGAGCCGATGAACCAGCGACGATGGAAACGGATGATGGCGGTGACGGCGCTCGGCGCGGCAGGCCTGCTCGGTCGCCCGGCGCTGCCGGCGGACGCGCTGCGGCCGGACGTGGCGAAACCGTTGGCGGCCGCACAGGAGCTGTATCGGGCGCACAAGTATCGCGATGCGCTGGGCAAGATCGCCCAGGCAGCTGCCGTGCCGAACCGGACGCCATACGAAACCTACATGGTGGAAGAGATGCGCGGCGCGGCAGCGATGGCGGCCGGCGACTCGGGCACGGCCGCGCAAGCCTACGAGAGCGTGCTGAACTCGGGGCGGCTGACGGGCGAGGACGAGCAGCGGATCACGGCGGCGCTGGCCGGCATCTACTTCCAGCAGAAGAACTACCCGCTGGCGATCCGGGTCGCGCAGCGTTATCTGAAGGCCGGTGGCTCGGATCCGGAAATGCGCACGCTGCTCACGCAGTCTTACTACCTGTCAAACGATTGCGCACCGCTCGTGAGCCAGTTGAAAGCGAGCACCGACGCGCAGGCGAATGGCGGACACGCACCGGACGAAGGGCAGTTGCAGATGCTGGCGACCTGCGCGCAGAAGGTGAAGGACGGCAACGCGTATCGCAGTGCGCTCGGGCTGCTGGTGGCCTACCATCCGAGCCCCGCGTACTGGGACGAAATGGTCACGGCCATTCGCGGCAACCCCGGCTATCTGCCGTCGCTCGACCTCGACATCTACCGGTTGCGCCGGGCGACGGGTTCGCTTGCGTCCGCCAACGCATACATGGAGATGACTCAGCTTGCGCTGGTCGCGGGGTCGCCCGCCGAAGGCAAGCAGGTGATCGACCAGGGGTTCGCGTCCGGCGTACTCGGCAAGGACGCGCAGGCCGACCGCGAGAAGCGGCTGCAGGCACTCGCCGCGAAGCGCGCGCAATCGGGCGGCGACGCCACGACGCCGGCCGCGCCGATCGACGCGGGCATGAACCTCGTCTTCGAGGGCCGTGCGCAGCAGGGGCTGCCGATGATGGAGCAGGCGATCGCAAAGGGCGGGCTCGAGCATCCCGATGCAGCACGGCTGCGGCTCGGCGAGGCGTACTACGTGGCCGGCCAGAAGGCGCGTGCGGTCCAGGTGCTGCGCACGGTCAAGGGGGCCGACGGTTCCGCTGACCTGGCACGCCTCTGGACGGTGGTGGCATCCCGGTAACGCAACGGAAGGGCACGACGGCGCGCAACGCGGACGCGGTCGGCAAGCGGTGTGCCGCCGCGATCGCACCGATGCACGACGGGCAGGTCAGCCGATGGAAAGGGGCAGCCTTGTTAATTAGTAAACCGAATGAAATGGTCGAGTGCTGCGGGGCCGCGCGACGCGGCTGCCGTGCCGCACCGCGCGTGGCGTGCGCGCCGCGACAGCGTGCAGCGGGGGATCGCGCCGGGCCGGGCGTGTCACGGCATCGGTCGAGGCTTGACGACATCAAACCGATTTCGACTGCGAGGGTCCGTCTTTCCATGGTTTTACCCCCTGATGAGTCGGTGCTCGTCGCCATGTCGCTAGGCAACAAGATCCGGGCGCTGCGCCAGCGCCTGAAACTCACGCTCGACGAAACGTCGACGATCGCCGGCATTTCGAAGCCGTTCCTGTCGCAGGTCGAGCGCGGGCGGGCGACGCCGTCGATCACGTCGCTGGTGCGGATCGCGAAGGCGCTGGGCGTGACGATGCAGTACTTCATCGACACGCCGACGGAAGCGCGCTCGGTATGCCGCGGCAACGCGCTGCAGTATTTCCAGTTCACGAACTCGGCCAGCCGGTTCGCGAGGCTGACGAACCTGGTGGACGGCCGCAAGCTCGACGCGATTCTCGTCCGGATGCCGGCCGGGCAGCTGTCGTCCGAGATGACGACGCATGCGGGCGAGGAGTTCGTCTACGTGTTGCGCGGGCAGGTAGCGCTGACGCTCGAGGATTGCACCTTCACGCTGAACGAGGGCGATACCGCGCATTACGAATCGACGATGCCGCATGCGTGGCGCAACACGGCCGACGAAGAGGCGGTGATCGTCTGGGTCGGCACGCCCCGGCTGTTCTAGCGAAGGCGGTCGGCAGGAGGGGGAAGTACCCGATCGACGGCAGACGGTGCGCAGTACGGCGCGCGCACGGGCTCGCCATATGCAAAACACGCTGTCCGTCGAATCGGGAAGAAGCAGGCAATGCGCTCAATGTAGGTGTTTAGTATGACGAATCAAAATAGAAAACGACGGTGATGCCGGATGGTGCGGGTGACCCGAGGCCGATCCGTTCGAGTCGTGGCAGTCGAAAGCGTGGCAATCGCGGGTTCCGGTACACGGGCACCCAGGACGCGCAAGGAATTCACAAGGTTCCGGCGCGCAGCAGGTGGGGTCTTACTACGAGCGAGAGGGAACAAGATGAAGCAGAGAGTTTTGGCGTTGGCCATCAAGAGGATAGTCTGGGCGGAACTGGCGCTGACGGCCGCACTGGCGCCGCCGGCGTTCGCCCAGAGCCAGCCGGCGCCGGGCGCCGTCGCGATCGCGGATGCGGTC
>NZ_JAAGPE010000233.1:0-14902 GCF_017104605.1 Burkholderia sp. Ac-20384
TGTCGTGTTCGACCGGCCGTGCCGGTTCTTCGGCGCGGCGACCGGCGCGCTCGATCGCGCCGGCGTGCCGTGGCGCGTCGCGTTCACGACACCGAGTCTCGCCGGGCTATGGGCCGCGGCGGCAGCCGGCCTCGGGCTGACGGTGCGCTCGCAGTATGGGCTGCCCGCGTCGGTGCGCGTGCTCGATGCGGCTTCGTGCGGGCTGCCGGCCCTGCCGAGTCTGCCGCTGATTTTGCTGCGGCGCACGTCGTCGGCGACGCCGACCGTCGATCGGCTCGCGCGGATCGTGACGCAGGCGGTGCAGGATGCGACGGAGGGAGCGAAGGCGGCGCTGGCGGCGTGACATCGATCGACACGTATGCGGTCGGCTGGACAATCGGCCTATTGGAGGAACGGAGCGAACGTCGTGACAATGGTGGCTCACTCAATGGAGCCCATCATGCAAGTTGCCACTGTCCCCGAAGCCGCGCTCGATCTGCAGCGGCTGCTCGATGCCGCGATCGCGGGCGAACGCGTCGTGATTGCGCAGGACGGCAAACAGTCGGTCCGGCTGGTGCCGCTTGAACCCATCCATCGGTTCGGCGCCCTCAAGGGGCAGATATGGATGGCCGACGACTTCGATGCGCCCCTCTCCGCCGAAGAGTTGGCCGAGTTCGAAGGGAAGTAATGCGGTTGTTGATCGATACGCACATCTTCCTGTGGATGTGGGGTGATGATCCGAAACTGAGCGTGCGTGCGCGCAGGCTGATCACCTGCGCCGATGCCGTGTTCGTCAGCAGCGCGAGCATCTGGGAAATGGCGATCAAGGCCGGGAAAGGAAAGCTGGACGTCGACGTGGATCTGCTCGTCGGTGAGATCAAGACGAGCAAGTATCGCGAGCTACCGGTCAGGGCCACGCATGGCGCTGCCGTGCGTCATCTGCCACACCATCATGGCGACCCGTTCGACCGGTTGCTCGTTGCACAGGCGTGGTGTGAACCGCTGCTGCTCGTCACGGCAGACAGCCACCTCGCGCAGTATGGCGCGTCCCGAATACTGACAGTCTGAAACAGTTTCGGGAGCGAGATCCTACGCTGCCGCGACAGCGTGCGTGGACGTTTCCAGTTCCGCACAAATGGCCGCCAGCCGCTCCCTCAACCCTTCACTCGCCGGCACGAACGGCAGTCGCAAACCGTCCTCGCACCACCCTTGCGCGGCCAGCACGGCCTTCACCGGCGCCGGGTTCGGCTCCGCGAACAGCGCCGCGACGAGCGGCTGCAGCGCGACCGACAGGCGCCGTGCATCGGCAAGCCGCCCGTCGCGCAGCAGTGCGTGGACGCGCACATGCCATTCGGGCAGCACGTGCGCGCTGCTCGCGATCGCGCCGTGCGCACCGGCGCACATCGCCGCGAAGTTCTGGTTGTCGTCGCCGGACAGGATCGCGAGCGGCGTGTCGTGCACGAGCCGGCTCATCCGGTCGAGCGACCCGCCGCACTCCTTGATGCCCGCGACGCGCGGGTCGCTCGCAAGCGCCTGCAGCGTCTCCAGTTCGACGTTCACGCCGGTGCGGTACGGGATGTTGTAGACGAGCACCGGCAGGTCGGCCGCGTCGACGATCGCCTCGACGTGGCGGCGGATGCCGTCCTGCGTCGGTCGCACGTAGACGGGCGGCGTGACGAGCAGCCCGTCGGGCCGCAACGCCGCGAGTTCGCGCGCGCGGGCGGCCGCGAAATGCGTCGCACTCGCGGTCAGCCCGACGACGATCGGCAGCCCGGGCGCCGCGTCGCGCAGCGTCGCGAACACCGCGTCCTGTTCGCGCGCGTCGAGCAGCACGCCTTCACCGGTCGTCGCGCCCGCGGCCGCATAGTGGCGCGCGAGTCGCGCGAGCGCGGCATGGTCGACTTCGCCGTGGTGGAACGGCGTGATGATCGGCAGCCAGATACCTTCGAAACGTGTGTTCATGCAAAGCCTCATGGTGGAAACGGAGTGGGAAGGAACCGTTCCGCCGGCGGAGAGCCGGAGCGAGGCGTGCGAGCAAGGAGAAAGAAACGACCTGCGGGCATCCCGTCCGGCATTCGCCTGACGGGACGCGACGTCCCCGTCAGTCGAGGAGTCGTTTTTTCAGTTTCAGTCCGGCCGCGCGCGCACCTGCCGCGACGGCGGCGAGGATCGGAAGCGAGCGCAGGGCAGCGGACATGGAGGAACCGGGAAATGGGTTGAGCGGCGATCTTAACACCGGATCCGATCCGCACGCGAGCGTCCGCTGCCGTTTAGCAGGATTCGAGATTTGCTTTCCACGACTGATTGGAAAGGGCGCCGCGCACGGCCGCTAGAATGCCCGCTTACGTTTCGATGACAGCGCGTACGCGTGCCGTCACGCACATTCACCACCACTGGAAACGGGGCATATCACGATGGCAAGCATGAAGGGGATCGGTCGCTGGCTGCACACGGGCGCGGCGGCGGCGCTGGTCGTGGCGGCGACGGCCGCGCACGCGGATACGTCGATCCTGAACGTGTCGTACGACGTGACGCGCGAACTGTACAAGGACATCAACGCGGGTTTTGCCGCTGCCTACAAGCAGAAGACCGGCGAGACGATCGCGATCAAGCAGTCGCACGGCGCGTCGAGCGCGCAGGCGCTGTCGGTGCTGCAAGGGCTGCAGGCCGACGTCGTGACGATGAACCAGCCGAACGACATCGACCTGCTCGCCGAGCGTGGCCAGTTGCTGCCGAAGGACTGGCGCGCGCGCTTCCCGGACAACAGCTCGCCGTACTCGACCACGATGGTGTTCCTGGTGCGCAAGGGCAACCCGAAGGCGATCAAGGACTGGAGCGATCTCGCGAAGCCGGGTGTCCAGGTGGTCATCGCGAACCCGAAGACGTCGGGCAACGGCCGCTACGCGTATCTCGCCGCATGGGGCTTCCAGAAGCAGAAGGGCGCGACCGACCAGCAGGCGATCGACTTCGAGAAGGCGATCTTCCGCAACGTGCCGGTGCTCGACTCCGGCGGCCGCGGCGCGACGACGACGTTCACGCAGCGCGGCATCGGCGACGTGCTGGTCACGTTCGAGAACGAAGTCGCGCTGATGGACACCGGCGCATCGGGCGCGCAGTTCGATGCGGTGTACCCGTCGGCGAGCATCCTCGCGGAGCCGCCCGTCGCCGTCGTCGACAAGGTCGTCGACAAGAAGGGCACGCGCAAGGTCGCGCAGGCGTATCTCGACTACCTGTACACGCCGGAAGCGCAGGAGATCATCGCGCAACATCATCTGCGCCCGCGCGACGCGAACGTGCTGAAGAAGCACGCGGCCGAATTCAAGCCGCTGAAGACGTTCAGCGTCGAGCAGGTCTTCGGCAGTTGGGCGAACGCGCAGAAGACGCACTTCGCGGACGGCGGCACGTTCGACCAGGTGATCGTCGACCGCAAGTGAGCGCCGCGCGCACCGCGCGCTGGTCCTCACGCTGACGACGCAGCCGGCCGCTTCCGCGGCCGGTTTTTTTTGCGCCGCGCGACCGGCGGTGCGCAGGATTTCCATTCCGAACCGGCACGCATACCCGGCCGCCGCCGCGCGTGCTACGCTCATCGCCTCCCTGCTTCCGGCGCCGCGCGATGAATGTCGATTCGTCCTCCCCAGCCTCCCGCGGCCGCGGCCGCAAGATCTGGTCGGGCACGCGCCCGGTCATCGCGTACGGGATGCCGCCGCTCGGCTGGCGCGACCTCTATCACCGCGCGCTGACGGTGAGCTGGCCCGTATTCTTCCTGTCGCTTGCCATGCTGTTCCTGCTGCTCAACGGCGGTTTTGCGACGCTCTACCTGCTCGGTCATGCGCCGATCGCGAACCAGTCGCCGGCCGGCTTCGGCGGCGCATTCTTTTTCAGCGTCGAGACACTTGCGACCGTCGGCTACGGCGACATGCATCCGCAGACCGTCTATGCGCACCTGGTCGCAACGTTCGAGATCTTCGTCGGGATGTCGGGTATTGCGATGGCCACGGGGCTCGTGTTTGCGCGGTTTTCGCGGCCGCAGGCGAAGATCCTGTTCGCGCGCTACGCGATCGTGCGGCCGTTGAACGGCAGGATGACGCTGATGGTGCGCGCCGCGAATGCGCGCCAGAACGTGATTGCGGAGGCGCAGGCGAAACTGCGGCTGATGCGCGTCGAAGGCACGCACGAGGGCTACACGCTGCGCAAGATCCACGACCTGCCGCTCGTGCGCAGCGAGCATCCGATCTTCCTGCTCGGCTGGAACCTGATGCACGTGATCGACGAATCGAGCGCGCTGTTCGGCGAGACGCCCGAATCGCTCGCCGCGCGCGACGCATCGTTGCTGATCACGATCGAAGGCTCGGACGAGACGACCGCGCAGGTGATGCAGGCGCGTCATTCCTGGGAGCATGGCGAGATCCGCTGGCGTCACCGCTATGTCGACCTGATGCACGACGAGGACGGCATCACGCACATCGACTACACGCATTTTCATGAAGTGGTGCCGGTCGACGCCGATACCGACGAGCGCGGCTCGCCGGGCGCGGTGGTCAATGCCGGTACCGCGGCGTCGGGCCCGGCCGCGTAGATGCGCTCGCGGGCGGCTGGTCGCGCCGCCCACGCGCTGCACGTCTATACGTCACGCATGCAGCAGACGCGCCGCTTCGCGCTGTTCGATCGCGACCGCGCGGCGGAAGGCGTCGCGATCCTCGGCGCGCGCGACGTAGTCGCCGAGCACGCCTTCGTGCGGCAGCAGATGCGCGTCGAACGCGATCTTCAGCGTGCTGGCGAGCAGCAGGTCGGCCGCGGTGAAGCGGTCGCCGACGAGCCACGGATTATGGGCGAGCGCTTGCGCAAGTGCGCGCTGTACGCGCGTGATGTTGCCCCAGCCGAACGCGACCGGATTGCCCGACGCGCCGGTGAATTTTTCGGCCATCGCCGGTTCGAGGCAGGTCGGCGTGAAGAACATCCATTGGAGGAAGCGGCCGCGCAGCGGATCGTCGGGTGCGACGCCGAGCCTGGCACCCGGGCAGCGGTCGGCAAGATAGAGCAGCACGGCGCCCGATTCGGCGAACGGCACGCTGCCGTCGTCGAGCGCGGGCAGCTTGGCCATCGGGTTGACCTGCACGAACGCGTCGCTGCCCTGTTCGTGCGAACGCAGGTCGATCGGCACGAGTTCGTACACCACGCCGAGTTCTTCAAGCATCCACAAGGCCCGGAATGCCCGGGTTTTCGGCCAGTAGTAGAGCTTCATCGTGCCTCCGCGTTTGGGTGCAGCTGTCGGTCCGGTGGATGCTCAAGCGTACCCGAGCGCCGGCGGTTCGGACAGGGGCGCCCGGCTAGGGGCGCCCGGCCAGGGGCGGCTATCTGCGGGGGATGGCACGATGCGTTGTGTGTCGTGCGTGCATCGTGCAGAAAGCCGGGAAAAGCCTTATGGCATAAGAGGGTATGTCGATAACTAGTCATGCAAAGACTAGTTATAAATAAGTGGCATTTCCGGCGTGCCCCCGCGTCTCTTGCACGGCATCACGGAGTCCGCAGCGCACGCGCCCGCGGCAACACCGGCATCTTTCCGCAAGCGCCGATACATCGCGAAACAGGGAAATCATGGGAGACAACTCGCGCATGGCAAACGACGATCGCATCACGATCATTCCGAGAAGAACACCGGAATCCGCGGCGATGGTGGCCGAGGTCAAGCGGGCGATGTCGATCGCCGCGCGAATCAATCGCCTGACGTTCGACGATACCGCCGAGGTTCGCACATTGTTCGGCGAACTGATCGGCACGCAGGTGGACGACGGCTTCGTGTTGATCCCGCCGTTCCATGCGACGGGCGGCACCGGCATGAAGCTCGGGCGCAACGTGTTCGTCAACCAGAACTGCACGTTCTACGATCTCGGCGGGCTCGAGATCGGCGACGACGTGATGATCGGGCCGAACGTCAGCCTCATCACGTCCGGCCATCCCGTCGAGCCTTCGCGGCGGCGCGACGCCGTCGTCGCGAAGCCGATCGTGATCGGACGGAACGTCTGGATCGGCGCGGGAGCGACGATCATCGGCGGTGTGACGGTAGGCGAGAATTCGGTGGTCGCGGCCGGGGCCGTCGTCACGCGGGATGTTCCACCGAACGTGTTGGTCGGCGGCAATCCGGCAGCGGTCATCCGGTCGATCGACGAGTAACGCAACGCGCGGGCGCATGTCCGTTCGATCCAGCCAGGCCGGACGGATGTGGATAACCCGCCATCGAGGCGACTCGAAACGCTGTGCATTTGAATGGTGAGCGTGCCGCCGAGGCCGTCTGGACGGGGTTTTCCGGTGATTGCCCGATAGCCGCCGGCGGATGCGTGAGCCGCCCCTGCCGAGGGTCCGACGAAGGTCGCGTCGCGTGACCGGTTGTGGATATCCCCACACCGAAACGACTCGGCGCCCTGTGCATTTCACAGGTGAGGGTCACCGGATGATGCGGAATGCATGAAGCGGGGTGTGGACAACTCGCCCTGGAACGAGGCGAAATGCTGTGGAATTCAACGGTGAGGGGCGGCGTCCGATCACGCTGCGCGCCTGCCCGGGCGCGGTTTCCCGATCTTTATCGTGGATCGGGGCCGCGCATTCTAGCCGAACGCGCGCATGCGTGGCGGAATCACGCGTGCGCCGTGGAATGGATATCCGGTTCCAGTAGCCACCCGAAGGGCCGTGCATTTTAGCGGTGAGCGCAGGCGCGTGGTCCGCAATGTGCAGATTTCGCTGCGCATCGCCGCGTTCGCGAGCGGCTCGAGGCGCTGCGCAATGCAAGGGTGAGCGTGAACACGCGATCGGCGGTCAGTGCGCCAGGATGCCATCATTCGGCCACCGGTGCCGTCCGACGTGTCGTGTATCTCAGGCTCGCGCGCGAGCATGCGAACGGGGACAACACGAACTTCCTTGTGGATATCCGGCCGCCGAAACGAATCGCCGCACTGTGCATTTCGATGGTGAGGGTGAGTGCCAATCGGCCGATGAGCCGCTTCCAGCATGGCTTGCCGGCCGGTTGCTCGTTCCGGGGCGCGGATCGGAGATCGCTCCTCGGATGCTCATCCATGTGGATATCCTGCGTCCCGAATCACTCGAAGGGCTGTGGTTTTCAACGGTGAGGGTGTCCGCTTGGCCGGTCGGCATGGCCGGATCGGGCGTGGATAACCGCCGTTGCAGACACTCGAAGCCCTGTGTATTCCCACGGTGAGTGCGGGCTGGCGATTATCCAGCATGCGCGTTTCGGTGTGCTTGCCCGGCCGATAAGCCCACTCGCGACCCAATGTATTTCCACGATCAGTGCGAGCGCGCGATTGTGCGGCATGCGCATTCCGGTGCGACTGTCCGATCGACAAATCCACTCGCGACCCGGTGTATTGCCACGGTGAATGCGGGACCGCGATTATCCAGCGTGCGCGTTCCGGCATGCCTGTCCGGCCGACAAATCCACTCGCGACCCGGCGTATTGCCACGGTGAATGCGGGCCCGCGATTATCCAGCGTGCGCGTTCCGGCATGCCTGTCCGGCCGACAAGCCCATTCGCGACCCGGCGTATTTCCACAGTGAATGCGGGCTCGCGATCATCCAGCGTGCGCGTTCCGGCATGCCTGTCCGGTCGACAAACCCATTCGCGACCCGGCGTATTTCCACGGTGAATGCGGGCCCGCGATTATCCAGCATGCGCGTTCCGGCATGCCTCTCCGGCCGACAAGCCCATTCGCGACCCTAAGTATTCCAACGGTGAGGGTGAAAGGCGGATCGATGCGATGCGCTGGTTCCCGTGTGGATATCCATCGCCGAAACTCACTCGCCGCGCTGTGCATTTCAACGGTGAGCGCCGGTACTCGAGTGAGCCGCGTGCCAATGACGGTGTGGACATCCCGCTCGCCACGCCACTCGAAACGCTGTGCAACCGAACGGTGAGGGCGCGAGCCCGGTCGGCGGAGAGAAGCGGCATTGTGGACATCCCGCGCCACCGACCAATCGGAACGCTGTGCAACTCAACGGTGAGGATGACCACCTCCAGCCGCTGAAACCCTTGTCCAGCGGGGCGCGAGCGTCAGCTGCCGCCTACCCCGGCCGCCACCGGGCGGCCGCGATCTTTCCCCGCAAACGACCCGGCCGCCCCGACACGTCGCCGATCCCGCCCGACCGTCTCGCGCGAAAACTCTCTCAAATTCCGGCAAAAAGCTGCGCAGTTTTTCTCACTCAGGACCCATCCGAGCAAGATGAGAAAAAACATTCTCGGCTGCGCACGAAAAAATAGAGCCATTCGCTGCCGTCAGTCACGCGTCGCCCGACGCCCTGCCGAGCAGCCCAGAACAGCACAATCCGGAGACATCCCCCCATGACTGCCCGCCTGCCCGTCGACGGCACGCCTGCCCTGTCCGACTACCGCCTGACCGACAACCTGACCGCGACGCGCGGCCGGATCTTCCTGACCGGCACGCAGGCGCTGGTTCGCCTGCTGCTGATGCAACGCACGGTCGATGCCGAACAGGGGCTCAACACGGCCGGCTTCGTCAGCGGCTATCGCGGTTCGCCGCTCGGCATGGTCGACCAGCAGCTGTGGAAGGCGAAGAAACTGCTCGACGCCGGCGGCGTGCGCTTCCTGCCCGCGATCAACGAGGAACTCGGCGGCACGGCCGTGCTCGGCACGCAGCGCGTCGAGGCCGATCCCGAGCGTACGGTCGAGGGCGTGTACGCGATGTGGTACGGCAAGGGCCCGGGCGTCGATCGCGCGGGCGACGCGCTGAAGCACGGCAACGCGTACGGTTCGTCGCCGCATGGCGGCGTGCTCGTCGTCGCGGGCGACGACCACGGCTGCGTGTCGTCGTCGATGCCGCACCAGAGCGACTTCGCGATGATCGCGTGGCACATGCCGGTCGTGAACCCGGCGAACATCGCCGACATGCTCGAATTCGGCCTGTATGGCTGGGCGCTGTCGCGCTACTCGGGCGCATGGGTCGGTTTCAAGGCGATCTCGGAAACGGTCGAATCGGGTTCGACCGTCGATCTCGACGCGCTGCAGACGCAGTGGCCGGCGCCGGAAGGCTTCACGCCGCCGGCGGGCGGCCTGCACAACCGCTGGCCCGACCTGCCGAGCCTCACGATCGAGGCACGGCTCGCCGCGAAGCTCGACGCGGTGCGCCATTTCGCGCGCACCAACAGCATCGACAAGTGGATTGCGCCGAGCGCGCAGGCGAACGTCGGTATCGTGACCTGCGGCAAGGCGCACCTCGACCTGATGGAAGCGCTACGCCGCCTCGACCTGACGGTGGCCGACCTCGACGCGGCCGGCGTGCGGATCTACAAGGTCGGCCTGTCGTATCCGCTCGAAATGACCCGCGTCGAAACCTTCATCGACGGGCTGGCCGAAGTGCTCGTGATCGAGGAGAAGGGCCCCGTCATCGAGCAGCAGATCAAGGACTACCTGTACAACCGCACGGAAGGCGCGCGCCCGCGCGTGCTCGGCAAGCATGACGCCGCCGGCGCCTGCCTGCTGTCCGAGCTCGGCGAGCTGCGCCCGTCGCGTATCCTGCCGGTGTTCGCCGACTGGCTCGCGCGCCACAAGCCGGCGCTCGACCGCCGCGAGCGCGTGGTCGATCTCGTCGCGCCGCAGATCCTGTCGAACGAGGCGGACGCGGTGAAGCGCACGCCGTACTTCTGCTCGGGTTGCCCGCACAACACGTCGACGAAGGTGCCGGAAGGCTCGATCGCGCAGGCCGGCATCGGCTGCCACTTCATGGCGTCGTGGATGGAGCGCGACACGACGGGGCTGATCCAGATGGGCGGCGAGGGCGTCGACTGGGCCGCGCACGCGATGTTCACCAACACGAAGCACGTGTTCCAGAACCTCGGCGACGGCACCTACTTCCACTCGGGCATCCTCGCGATCCGCCAGGCCGTGGCCGCGAAAGCGAACATCACGTACAAGATCCTCTACAACGACGCGGTGGCGATGACGGGCGGCCAGCCGGTCGACGGCAGCATCTCGGTGCCGCAGATCGCGCGGCAGGTCGAGGCGGAAGGCGTGTCGCGCTTCGTCGTCGTGTCCGACGAACCGGAGAAGTACGACGGCCATCATGGCCAGTTCCCGACGGGCACGACGTTCCATCACCGCAGCGAACTCGACACCGTGCAGCGCGAGCTGCGCGAAACGCCGGGCGTCACCGTGCTGATCTACGACCAGACCTGCGCGGCCGAGAAGCGCCGCCGTCGCAAGAAAGGCGAATTCCCCGACCCGGACAAGCGCCTGTTCATCAACGACGCGGTGTGCGAAGGCTGCGGCGATTGCGGCGTGCAGTCGAACTGCCTGTCGGTCGAGCCGCTCGAAACACCGCTCGGCCGCAAGCGCCGCATCGACCAGTCGTCGTGCAACAAGGACTATTCGTGCGTGAACGGCTTCTGCCCGAGCTTCGTGACGGTCGAAGGCGCGGCGCTGAAGAAGGCCGCCGGTGCCGCATTCGACGAAGCGGCGCTCGCCGCGCGCGTCGATGCGCTGCCGGTGCCGGCCACGCATCTCGACGCGGCGCCGTTCGACATGCTCGTGACGGGCGTCGGCGGCACGGGCGTCGTGACGGTCGGCGCGCTGATCAGCATGGCCGCGCACCTCGAAGGCAAGAGCGCGTCGGTGCTCGACTTCATGGGCTTCGCGCAGAAGGGCGGCTCGGTGCTGTCGTTCGTGCGGATCGCGTCGAGCGACCGCTGGCTGAACCAGGTGCGCATCGACACGCAGCAGGCCGACGTGCTGCTCGCGTGCGACATGGTGGTCGGCGCGAGCGCCGAGGCGCTGCAGACGGTGCGTCACGAGCGTTCGCGGATCGTCGTCAACACGCACCGGATCCCGAACGCATCGTTCGTGCAGAACCCGGATGCGAACCTGCACGCGGACGCGCTGCTCGAGAAGATGCATCACGCGGCCGGCGACGGCTACCTGTCGAGCTGCGACGCGCAGGCGCTAGCCGCGAAGTTCCTCGGCGATTCGATCGGCGCGAACATCCTGATGCTCGGCTATGCGTGGCAGCTCGGCCTCGTGCCGGTGTCGCTCGCGGCGATGATGCGCGCGATCGAGCTGAACAACGTCGCGGTGCCGATGAACAAGCTCGCGTTCTCGATCGGCCGGATGGCGGCCGGCGACGCGGCGGGCCTCGATGCGTTGTGGAACGCGCGCCACACGGTGGCCGCGCATGCCGCGCCGGAGACGCTCGCGGAGCTGATCGCCGATCGGGAAGCGCGTCTCGACGCGTACGGCGGCGCACGCTATGTCGAGCGCTTCCGTGCACTCGTGGGTGCGGCGCGCGCGAAGGGCGACGATGCGCTGACGCGCGCGGTCGCGACGACGTTCTATCGGCTGCTCGCGGTGAAGGACGAATACGAGGTTGCCCGGCTGTACACGGACGACGCCTTCCGCACCGCGCTCGAAGCGCAGTTCGAAGGCGTGCCGGGGCAGGCCTATCGCGTGAAGTTCAACCTGGCACCGCCGACGGTCGCGAAGGCCGGCAGCGACGGCAGCGCGCCGAAGAAGCGCGTGTTCGGCCAGTGGATGTGGCCGGTGTTCGGCATGCTGGCGCGCGTGCGCAGCCTGCGCGGCACGTGGCTCGATCCGTTCGGCCGCACCGTCGAGCGCAGGATGGAGCGTGCGCTCGCCGACGACTACGAGACGACGCTCGCGCGTGCGCTCGCTGCGACGACCGCCGGCAATGCGGCGCAGGTCGTACAACTGGCCGACCTGCACGCCCGCGTGCGCGGCTTCGGGCACGTGAAGGTGCGCAATCTCGCCGGCGTGAAGCGCGCGGAGCGCGAGCTGGCACTGCAGCTCGGCATCGAAGCGGCGACGAGCGCGGCTGTGCAGCACGCGCTCGACGAGATGAAGGGCGCGGGAATGCTGAAGGGGATTCCGGTCGTCGTCGCGAAGTAACGCGAACGCGGGCGAATGTGAAAACGGCGACGCTTGAGCGTCGCCGTTTTTCGTTGGGTCCAGGCTGCTGCGTACAGGCAGCGGCCGGACCTTCAGAGAATGCCTTTCTTGCGCGTCGACAGCGCAGTCTCCGACAGGTCGATCTCGCGGAGCAGCTTCGTCAGCGTCTCGTCGGAAATCTTGCTCTCGCTGCGCAGCCGATAAAGCGCGGAGCGTTCCGCGCGCACGGCCGCGATCCGCATCTGCAGTTCCATCGTTTCGGCCTGCTTCGCTTCTGCGCGCGGCGTGGGGCCGTCCTCGGCGAGCGTCGCAAGGCGGCGGCGGTACTGGTCCATCACGCGTGCGGAGATATCCGCGCAGCGTGCGGCGCCCGATTCGTCGAGATCGACCGAGATCGCGTCGTGCGACGAGTCGATCGCGCGGATCGCGGCCTGAGCGGCGGCCGCGCGCGCGGCGCGTTCCTCGTCGCCGAGCGGGCTGCGCGACGAACGCACGCCGCGCAGCAGCAGCGGCAGGCCGATCACCGCGACGATGAGCGAGCCGAGGATCACGGCCGATGCAACGAAGATCGCCGTGTCGCGTCCCGGCAGCGGCACGCCGTCGGACAGCGCGACCGGAATCGACAGCACGCCGGCGAGCGTGACCGCGCCGCGCACGCCGCCGACCGTCATCACCGCGATCGTGCGCACGCCGGCCATCGTGCCCGTGAGGCCCTGGCGCGCGGCGCGACGGCTTGCGAACCAGCGCAGCAGCCAGACCCACAGGAAGCGGATCGCATACAGCGCGAGCATCATCGCGCAGACGTTGAAGACCATCCGGCCGACGAGCGCGTCGCTCGTGTGGTGCGCGTCGACGAGCGTGCGGCCGATGATGTGCGGCAGCTGCAGCCCGAGCATGATGAACACCATGCCGTTGAACACGAACTCGATCATCGCCCACGTGCTTTCGGCGCGCACGCGCGATGCAACGGTGCTTTTACGCGAGAAACTCGTGTAGTTCATCATCATCCCGGCCGACACGGCCGCCAGCACGCCCGACAGGTCGAGGTGCTCGGCGAACAGGTAGGCCGCGAACGGCACGAGCAGCGTCATCACGATGCCGGGGGCCGGATCGCCTTCCTGCTCGGCGTTCAGGAAGCGCGTCGACAGCGCGCTGAATGCCCACGACACGATCGCGCCCGTCGCGAGCCCGCCGGCGGCGACGATCACGAACGTGACCGACGCGTCGCGCAGCGAGAACATGCCCGTCAGCGCGGCCGCGATCGCGAATTTCAGGGCGACGAGGCCCGACGCGTCGTTCATCAGCGCCTCGCCTTCGAGGATGTGCATCAGTTGCGGCGGGATCCGGCCCTTGCCCGCGATGCCCGACAGCGCGACCGCGTCGGTCGGCGACAGCACGGCCGCGAGCGCGAACGCGATCGGCAGCGGCAACTCGGGTATCAGCCAGTGCGCGAAGTAGCCCACTGCGAGTACCGTCATGAACACGAGCCCGAATGCGAGCATCAGGATCGCGCGGCGCTGCAGGTACAGCTCGCGCTTCGGAATCCGCCAGCCGTCCGCGAACAGCAGCGGCGGAATGAACAGCAGCATGAAGATTTCGGGATCGAACGCGACGTGCAGGTTGAGCTTCGGCCACGCGAGCATCGCGCCGAACGCGATCTGCATCAGCGGCAACGGCAGTTGGAACGGCAGGATGCGCGTGACGGCGCCGGACAGCGCGACGGTCAGCAGCAGGATCAGGACTGTGAAGACGATTTCCATCGATACGGCGAATACGGGGAATGAAACGATCGTACGGAGTGTAGCGTGACAGCGTGACGGGTGCGTTCGAGAGGCCGGTGCGTGTGCACGAAAATGGTGCGTCGGAGATGCGCCGAGATGGTGCGGCAGCCCGGTGGGCCTGCGCCGCGCACGGATTGTCCGAGCCTTGCACGGAGCTTGCTTGATGTTGGTCAGCCGTCCGGCGCTGACCGGGCAACCGAGGGTCCAACCATGACATTGCACGCGTCGCTCGCTTCGTCGGGCGCCGCGTTCGAAGGCAATACCAGGAGGAAGGCATGACGATCGTGCAACAGGAGCGTCCGGCCGCCGCGTCGCCGTACCGGTTCGAGCGGGAGGTGAGTTCCGGCTTCGAACGTCTGGCGACGCAGCACCGCGACCTGACGCTCACGACCGTGTTCCAGCCGATATTCAGCCTGTCGCACCAGCGTGCGGTGGGCTACGAGGCGCTGCTGCGCGCGCACGATGCGCTCGACCGCGCCGTGTCGCCGCTCGACGTGTTCGGCGAAGCCGCGCGCCAGGGCGAGCTGCTGCAGCTCGACCGGCTCGCGCAGGCGCTGCATCTCGAGAACTTCGCGCTGCTCGGCGCGGAGCGCGAATGGCTGTTCCTCAACGTCCATCCGGGCGTGCTCACCGACCCGTTCCAGGCGGCCGCGCTGCTCGCGAACCTGAAGCGGCTCGGCATGCCGCCGCGCCGCATCGTGCTCGAAGTGCTCGAACAGCGCGCGGAAGACGTCGAGCGGCTTGCCGAGGCCGTGCGCGAATTCCGCACGCACGGCTTCCTGATCGCGCTCGACGATTTCGGCGCGGGTCACTCGAACCTCGAGCGGATCTGGCAACTGAACCCGGACATCGTGAAGCTCGACCGGATCATGCTGTCGCACGCAGCGCACCGCACCGGGCTCACCGCGATCCTGCACGGGCTCGTGACGCTGCTGCACGAGGCCGGCAAGCTGGTGCTCGTCGAGGGCATCGAAACCGAGCACGAGGCGCAGATCGCGCTGTCGTGCGAGGCCGATTTCGTGCAGGGCTACTACTTCGGCCGGCCGGCGCCGGGGCTGCCCGACAGCGCGGCCGCGACGGGCTGCATCGGCGAGCTGACCGAGCGTTTTCGGCAGCAGACCGACGCGCGCGAGCGGCGCGATGCGCAGCGGATCGCGCCGTACCTGCGCGCGTTCGAACGCGCGGCCGAGCGTCTCGCGGCCGGCGAGCCACTCGACGAGGT
>NZ_JAAGPE010000021.1:0-66450 GCF_017104605.1 Burkholderia sp. Ac-20384
TGCGAGCGCGTCGCCGGCCGCGTTGCCGGCGGTGTCGATGCCGGGCACTTCGGCCGGCAGCGTCACGACGAACTCGCTGCCTTCGCCGACCACGCTGCGCACGTCCACATGCCCGCGCAGCGTCGTCACGATTTCGCGCACGACGGCGAGCCCCATGCCGATCCCGTCCACATGCAGCCCGACCGCGTCGTTCGCGCGATAGAACGGCTCGAAGATCTTCGACAGGTGCGGCTTCGCGATGCCGGTGCCGGTGTCGCGCACGGCGATCTTCACTTGCTGGCCGGCGGGTGCGTCGACGAGTGTGATCGACACGTCGATCGATCCGCCGAGCGTGTATTTGACCGAGTTCTCGATCAGGTTCGACAGCACCTGGCGCAGCAGCTTGCGATCGGAACGGATCTGGAGGCCGTGCGGCTCGACCTGCTGCGCGACCGCGATCCGCTTGGCCGCGATCTTCTCGCGCAGCGGGTCGAGCACCTCGGCGATCAGCGACGCCATGCCGACGGTTTCCCGTTCGGCGAGGCGCTTCGTCGAGCGCAGCTTGATGTAGTCGGTCAGGTCCTTGACGAGCGCCTCGAGCGACAACGCGGAATTCTGCAGCCGCCGGATCGTTTTCAGGTTCGCATCCGACTGCGGGCGCGCGAGCAGGATCTCGACCGATCCGCAGATCGCCTGCAGCGGCGTGCGCAACTCGTGGCTGACCATCCCGAGGAACGCGTTCTTCGCCTCGATCATTTCGAACGCGCGGTCGGACGCCTTGCGTTCCGCGTCGAGCGCTGCGTCCTGCCGTTCGAGCAGGTCGTCACGCGTGCGCATCGTATAGAACAGCAGCAGGAACAGCGCACACAGGATCACGCCGAGCACGATGCCGAGGATCAGGATCGCGCGCTGCTTTTCCTTCAGCTGATGGAACGTGAAGTCGCGCTGCGCCATCTCGATCGCGCGGAAATAGTTCGCGAGGGCGTTGACCTTCGGCCAGTACGCGTTGACCTCGTCGATGACCTGCTGTGCGCCTTTCGGCGAGTCGCGCAGCAACGGCACGTTGCTTTTCAGGCGCGTCATGAATTCGCCGAGCGCGTCGATCTCGTTGCGCGCGCGCGGGATGCGCAGCCAGTATTCGGACACTTCCGACGGCCGCTGCAGAAAGCCGAACGACACCGACAGGCTGTCGAGCTGCATTTGCACGTGATCGAAGTCGTCGTCCTGGTGCGTCGCGTAGAGGATCAGCTGCCGGTCGAATCGCGTATAGACGTTCCGGTATTGCGCGGCGGTCCAGAACACGCCTTCGCGCGGCCCTTCGAGCACGCCCTCGTTGACCGAGGTGGCAAGCAGGTCCCACAGCAGGAACGCCCACGCGGCGAACCCCATGATCCACAGCGAGCCGAGGACCAGGATGATTTTTCTATTTTTCCATCGCCCGCGCTTCATTTCACCGTCAGGCCGATGATCTGCCACGCGAACTTGGCTTCGCCGAGCGGCGTCTTCAGTTCATCGGGATACTGGTCGCGCGGGTACATGATCCACAGCGGGCCGTAGTTGTCGTTGCCGAGCACCTTGCCGTTCATCGTCCGCGCGAGGATCACGCCGTAACGATCGGCGTCGGATACGGGAATCGTGAACGTGTACTCGTCGATGCAGCGGAATTCGATCTGCGTGCCGTGCGCGCCGACGGTCTTCAGGATGTCGGACAGGCGCGGGCCGGTGAAGGTCGCCTTCGGCGTCCAGCTCGTCGACGTGACGATCGTGTGCTGCGGCAGCGCCATCAGCGCCTGCTCGGAAAACACGTATGCGGTGTTGCCTTGCTGGTTGTGCTTGTCGATCTTGCCGTCGACGGTGAACGTGAACGACGAAGCGGCCCAGGTCGCGGCAGCCATGCCGAGCAGGCAGGCGGTCAGCAGGCTTTTGGTCCAGATGGTCGAAATTCGCATGTCTTGCCCTCGGTCGTGCGGTGGTGATTTGTCGTTGTGGTCTCAGTTCGCGGCGGCCGTGGCCGGCAGCGTGATCTTCAGTTCGCGCGCCACTTCGGCGAACAGGATCGGCAGGCGCACCGGCTTTTCCTCGCAGCGCGCGTTGTAGTGCGACACGATGTGCGCGATTTCGTCCTCGCTGGCTTCGCCGGTCGAGATCTTGCCGGTCAGCAGGAAGATCGGCGCGCCGCTGTTCTCGCTCGAGCGGATGCCGCGCACGAGTTCGGCGGCGGTCTGGTCGCCGAGCATCCAGTCGAGGATGTAGCCGTCGAAATCCTCGACCTCCAGTGCCTTGCGGAACGCCGCGCCGTCGAAATACGGGATCGCGTTCACGCCTTTCTCGATGAAATATTCACACACCGTTTCGGCGACATCCTGCGAATCGTCGACCACGGCGATCCGCGCCGCATACACGTTCGGCTGGGTCGAGCGCAGCTCGATGACGTCGACCGGATACGTGCGGCCCTCGCGCGCGTGCTGACGCTCGGTGATCAGCCATTCGCCCTGCCACTGCAGCGCGACGAAATCCGTCTCGCTCTGGCTGCTGGCCTTGGTCGAGATCGCCGCGCGGCAGCGAAAGCGCCGCGACTCGATCACGAGCGTCGCGTCGATCATTTCGGCGGCGGCCGGCTGCGTGCCCTTGTCGTCGAGCAGGATCGCGGGCGGTACGCCGAAGTGCGTCGCGATGTCCTGCAATTGCGACAGGTTCCACGGGATCAGGCCTTTCATCTTGCGCGTGACGACCGAGAAGCTCAGGCCGAGCACGTTCGCGATCGTCGTGTTGTGACTTCGCGGCGGAATGCCGTTCCGGTTCAATAGGTCGCGCACCTTGTTGGCGGTGATCAGATCGACGTTGGCCTGCTCGGTGGTGGACATCTCGATGGGGTCTCCAGGGGTTTTTGGCGAAGGTGAGCATATCAAAACTGACGTGTCACGCAAACTTCGAAAAAGCGAATGACCTTGACATGCCATTTTTCTTCATTATTATTGCTCACCACGTCACTATTGTTTGTCGCGTCATGTTTGGAGATCATTGACGACAACAGTCGGTACAGCGAAAAGCGACAACAATGAAACAGTGACTGAACGATTCGAAGAGAGAACCTGAGAGAGCCTTGGAGTGCGTGTCGGCGTCGGCGGATTGTATCCGTTGCGCCGCGCGCCGCCGGGTGCGAGCTCGCGGGGGTGGGATAGCTCGAAGAATTGCGGCGCCAATAAAACTTGAGGAAGGTAACAATGTACCGCCGTTTACTCGCACCGGGGCTGCTGTTGCTATTGGCCGCGTGCGCGCAGGATCCGTCCATCACCAGCAACACGGTGCGGATCTGCGACGACACAGGTTGTTCCGACCGTCCTAAAGATCAGGTGTCCTATCAAAAAAGGGACGATTCGGAGGACCAGGAAAGCCCGCGCATCGCTGCGCTGAAGCAGACCGCGAAGACCCAGCCGAAGGCCGCCTACGACCTCGGCCTGCGTTATTTCCGCGGCGACGGCGTGCGCCAGGACAGCTACCAGGCACTCAAGTGGATGCGCGAGGCCGCCGAGCGCGGCGACCTGCAGGCGCAGAAGGCGCTCGGCAGTTTCTACCTGTTCGGCCTCGAGGAAATGGGCTCCGACGCGCGTGAAGCGGAGAAGTGGCTGTCGATCGCGGCCGGCCGTGGCGACAAGGAATCGAAGAAGCTGCTCGACCTGGCGCGCAAGGCGAAGAAAGAAGATGAAGAAGACTGGAAATGGCGCACGGAATGGCGTGACCGCTATTACGGCTACTGGTACTCGGGCTATCCGTACTACGGCGTCTGGCAGCAGACGTACTGGTACTACTGACCGGGCCTGAAGCAACGGGGGCAGCAGCGGGGAGACCACCATCGCGCGCCAGCCGGGGGGCTTATCGAAGTTCGCACGAACACATAAGCCGAACAACGACTCTAATCGATCGACAACGACATGAAGACCATCCTTTCCCAACGTCTCACTCAAGGTGCGCTGGTGGCAGCGCTTTGCGCGTCCGTGGCAGGCTGCGGCGGCGTGGTGACGCCCGGCGGCCAGAACGCGGGCGTGACCGGTGCCGCTGCGGGCGGCACGAGCGCCGGCGCCGATTCGGGGCTGCAGCGCTGCACGTCGCCGCTCGGCACGATCGCCGTCGATGACGGCCGCAACGCCGACTGGTGGGGCCCGTTCGGCAGCGCAACGAAGATGACGACGATCGACCCGCTGCTGCGCCTGGCCGTGCAGCAGTCGAACTGCTTCGTGATCACGTCGATCGGCAACCAGAAGAGCGACGCGCGCCTGTCGCGCATCACGCAGCTGCAGCGCAACTCGGGCGAATACCGCGCGGGCTCGAAGCAGCAGAAGGGCCAGCGTGTCGCGGCCGACTATTACATGGAACCGCAGATCGTCATCAACGATTCGCCGATCGGCGGCATCGGCAGCATGATCGGCGGGCTGATCGGCAACAGCGCGGTCGCGGCGGTGGCCGGCCACCTGCAGACGAAGGCATCGGTCGTCACGCTGACGCTGTTCGACGTGCGCTCGGCCGTGCAGATCGCGGCGTCGGAAGGCAGCTCGACGGCGACCAACTACGGCGCGGCGCTGGGCGGCTTCGGCGGCGGCGTGGGCGGGGCGCTCGCCGGCTTCTCGTCGACGCCGGAAGGCAAGGCGACGGTCGTCGCGTTCATCGACGCGTACAACAAGATGGTCGTTGCACTGCGCAGCTACAAGGCGCAGGACGTCAAGGGCGGCCTCGGCCGCGGTGGCCAGCTCCAGGTCAACTGACGTTCTCCCGGGCCGGCGGTGCGCCGCCGGCCGGTTTCTGATTCGTGATGCTTGACTGCCCGTGCGCGCGGCGTGATCCGCGCGCACCGGCTTCGTTCGTCCTTTTTGCATTGAGGTGATCCCGATGAAAGCCGTTGCTCTGATCGCATTGACCTGTCTGGCGCTGACCGCTTGCGGCGGCGACGATTCCTCGCCCGCGGCGTCCGGTGGATCGGGCACGAGCAACAACGGCGGCACCGGTGGGACCGGCGGCACGGGGTCGGGCGGCACGGGAAGCGGCGGCAGCGGCGGTTCGGGTGGTTCCGGTGGCTCGGGCGGCGGCACGCTGACGTGGCGCTACGAGGCGCAGCCTGTCGCGGCCGACAAGGCGAGCTTCCTGACGCTGGTCAACAGCGAAGGCGCGAAGGGTTACCGTTATCTGGGCGACTACTACTACAGCTCGAGCAACGGCGGGACGCAATCGATCTTCGTGAACGACGGCACCGTGCAGACCTACACGTACCAGCTGCAGAACGCCCCGGCCGACATGACGTCCTTCGTCAACACGGCCAATGCGCAAGGGGCGAGCGGCTACCGCTACGAAGGCCCGCTCACGTTCGGCGATCTCTACCGCAAGGATGGCGGCTCGTCGGCCACGTACACGTACGCGACGACGGGCCTGCCGGCCGATGCCAACGCGTTCCTCACGCAGGCGAACGGCCAGGGCCAGTCGGGCTACTGGTTCCTGGGGCCGATCGCGGTGGCGTCGGTGCAGGCGAACATCTACATGAAGAACAACGCGTCGAGCGCGACCTATACGTACGACGCGCTGGCACCGACGTCGACCGTCAGCGACTTCATCGCTCAGGCCAACAGCGAAGGGGCGAAGGGCTATCGCGCGAAGGGCGCGATGGCGTTCGGCATGGCGATCTCGTGGGTCTACGTGAAGGACCAGACGCAATCGCCGACCTTCACGTACCAGTCGGCCGCGATCCAGTCGACCGGCGCGAGCTTCGTGCAGCAGTCGAACACGTTCGGCGGGCAGGGCAGCGCGTATTTGAGCGACATCGCGCTCGGTACCACGCCGCCGCTCGCGATGGCATCGTTCTATTTCACACCGAAGAACTGCACGGGCTTCCTGTGCACGACGCTGAATCCGCTCACGCAGAACTGAGCGAACCAGGCGGCTGCGACAGCCGCCGGCCGGGCATTGTTTTGAAGCGGGGCGAGCGTCGGAGAACGGCGCTCCCCCGCTTTTTTGCATCCGGCGCAGATCCGGCAATCATGACCGTCGTCCTGACCCTCGTCGATCGAATTGGGACGTGGATTTCGTTCAAGTTCCAAATCCGAATCCAATGATATTGGACTTGTACTAAACCGTTCATTCCGGACTGATTTTAGGAAAGTCGTTTGGCATGATCGTGGCATTCCAATCCCCTGGGCCACTTTCGTCCGCGATACCGGAGCCGGATGCAGATGCGTCCCGGTGCTCCGGCGTCGTCGCATTGCGACATGCCATACAGTCCGCTCCAATCCATTCGCCGCTATCAGAACATCTCGGTGTTCGGCGGCGGGATCGTCGTCACGATCCTGATCCTGATCGCCTGTGCGCTCGGGATGGGTTCGATCGTGTACGGCTATCTCGATGGCGAGCGGCACAACTTCCTGACGGGCATGGTGCAGACGCTCAACGAGATCAAGGTGAGCGAGACGTCGTTCCGCAACGGCGTGACCAATGCGCAGCTGATCTGGCGGGAAACCGGGCCGGTGCCCGACAGCGTCGTCGATGCGTTCTATGAAGCGGGCGAGCGCACCGCGATCAAGCCTTATCCGTCCGTCGTGTTCGGCGTATCGAAGCAGCCCGCCGACCGCACCGAGGTGGCCCGCTACCTGTCGTTGTCGGTGCTGCTGGCGCGCATCTGCGCGGCGAGTTCGATCAATCGCGGGCAGACGCTCGCCGGCTATCACTACAGCACGCGCGCGAGCCTGCTCGGGCTCGTGCCGGATTCGGGCGCAGGCGGCGGCGCGCTCGCGACCCCGGAGGGTCGCGTGCAGGTGATGGAGGCGCTGCGGATCGATTTCGGCACCAGCCCGGCGCAGGGGGCCGGCACCACCGGTCGCCCGCACGTGCACTGGTTGCCGCCGTTCATCGATCCGATATCGGGCGCCGCGCGCATCCGGCTCGCCGCGCAGGCGCAGGTCGACGGCGAACCGTTCGCGGTGCTCGTCACCGAATATGCGCCCGAGCACCTGCTGTCGTGGCAGCCCGAGCATCCGGTCGACGGCGTGTTCTTCGTGACGACCGGCGACAACCAACTCGTCTCGGCGAGCCCCGGCGTGGCCGGCGATGAAGCGCGCACCGGCCGCCTGCTGGCGCTCGATCCGTCGCGCGACCGCACGAAGCCCGAGCAGGCCGCGTTCCGCGACGGCTTCGTGATCTTCCACGGCACGCTCGATGCAACGGGCTGGACGCTGGCATATGCGTTGCCGTGGACGGACGTCGTCGCGAACGTCGCGTGGCGTGCGAGCCTGCTGCTCGGCGCATCGCTGCTCACCATCGCGATCATGTGGATCCTGCTCGTGCGCTTCCATCGCCGGGTGTTCGCGTCCGTCTATGCACGCTCGCAGCGCGTGTTCGACAGCGAAGCGCTGTGCCGCAGCGTGATCGAGACGGCGCCGATCGGCCTCGGCCTGATCTCGCGCGCCGATGGCCATTTCTTGCTCGTCAGCCCCGCGCTGGCCGAGATGATCGCGCGGCTCGGCAGCGACTACCGTGCACTGTCCGCGCAGGCGGTGGCGCGCTACGACGCGTTCATCGCGGGCGGCGCGGCCGGCGGCACGCTGCAGACCGATTTCGTGCTGGCCGAGGCGGATGTCGGCGCCGCGCCGCTGCATCTCGAGGTGAGTGCGTGCGGCGCGCGTTACCAGGAGATCGATGTGCTGATCGTCGCGGTCGCCGACGTCACTGCACGGCGGCAACTCGTTCAGCAGCTCGAGGAAGCGGTGCGCGCGGCCGATTCGGCGAACGCGGCCAAGTCGTCGTTCCTGGCGGCGATCACGCATGAAATCCGCACGCCGCTGAACGTGATCCTCGGCAATCTCGAACTGCTCGACCGTTCCGCGCTGGATGCGTCGCAGCACGGCCGCGTGCAGACGCTGCGAGCGGCCGCGTCGGGGCTGCTCGGCCTCGTCAGCGACATCCTCGATTTCTCGAAGATCGAAGCGGGGGCGATGACGGTCGAGGCGATCGAGTTCGACGTGATCGGCGTAGTCGAGCGCACGCTCGGCGCGTTCGCGCCGGTCGCGAAGGCGAAAGGGCTGTCGCTGTTCTGCGAAATCGACGTGAGCGACACGCAGCGGATGCGCGGCGACCCGACCCGGCTCGGGCAGGTGCTCGGCAACCTGCTGAGCAACGCGATCAAGTTCACCGCCAGCGGGCACGTGCTGGTGCGCGTGTCGGTGGCGTCGGCCGGACGCGGCGACGCCGAGCTGTCGATCGCGGTCGAGGACACCGGCATCGGCATCGCGGGCGCCGATCGGCACAAGCTGTTCAAGGCGTTCTCGCAAGTTGACGCGTCGATCACGCGCCGCTATGGCGGCACCGGGCTCGGGCTTGCGCTGTGCGATCGCCTTGCGGCCGCGATGGGCGGACGGATCGACGTGGCGAGCGTGCCGGGCACCGGCAGCCGCTTCACGTTGACGGTGCCGCTCGGCGTGGCGGTCATGCCGCTCGGCGCGCAACCCGCGCGCGGCGCGCGTGTGCCGGTGATCGTCGTCGCGCGTACCGAATGGCAGCGCTTCGCGTTGCCGCATCTGCGTGCATGGGGCTTCGACGTCGACGCGTACGAGCGCCCGGCGTGGATTTCGGCCGACCGTCGTGCGCGGGCCGCCGCGATCGTGCTGTTCGGCGATTCGGATGCGTGGTCGCGCGCGGAGCTCGACAGCCTGGGCGGCGACTGCCCGGTCGTGCTCGCCACGCCGGACGGCCCGCCGCAAGCGTACCGGGCGGGCAGGACGATACGTGTGTCGAGTTATGCGCTGGGTGGTTTCAAGGCTGCCCTGGCGAAAGCGATGACCGACACCGGCGTCCCTGCCACGCAACGGCCGGCGAGTACGCACGTGGAAGCCGTTCGTCCGGGCGCATGGCGCGTGGTACTCGCCGGCATCGATTCCGTCAGCAGCACGTTGTTGCGGGAACAACTGCACGTGCTGGGCTGCGAGGTGCAGGCGGCCCGTTCGGCAGAAGCGGCGCTCGACCTGCTGGCCACCGGCGCGTGGCACGTGCTGCTGGTGGATGCCAGCCTGCCGGACATGCCGGTCTGCTCGCTGGCGAACGCCGTGCGCGCGCTCGGCATGGGCAGCGACGTGGTAGTCGTGACGTCGCATGTCGCGCCCGTCGACCGGCGGCGGTATGCGGACGCGGGAATCGACTGCGTGCTGACGAAACCGGTAACGCTCGCGCATCTGCGCGGCACATTGGCAGACATCGCTCGACGGCGTGGTGCACCGGAGCAGGGAGTTGGAAAAGAACAGGACGTCGCGCGCTTCGCACACGGCGGCACGGTATGAACACGTGTCGACTGTCGTGGGGAGTGACGACGAGGTCCGAAGAAGGGAAGGCAGCGCGACGCATCGGCAACGGCGGCGCAGATCAATCAGGTGAGAAGAGGGGAAGACCGTGCGCTACATGGTGAAAGTCTTCGTGATGTTGCTCGATTTCGCCACGCTTCCCGAGAAGTCCCGAAGGGATTTCCTCGGCAGGATGAATGAATTCCTGATCATGTCGCCCCTGCAGAAGCGGCGCGCGATCACCGAATGGAAGCAGGCAATCGAGGAACGGGGCGAATCGGGCGAAGGCGTCCACAGACCATAACGACGATCCGGATGCCGGCAAGCAGTTGATGCGCGGCAGGCTCGCTGTTGCGCGAGTGATTGCGATGGCGAAGGATCGGGTGGGGCGTGGCGTTGCGCGGTGCGGCATTCCGGCCCGGGCAGCCACAGCATGCGTCGGCGCGTGTCTCGCGCCTATGCGTGGCGCCGGCCCGGAAGGGCCTGCCGATCGGCAACGCCCGCTCACGTTCGGCCGGCGCACCCATGCCGGGCATGTCGCAGGGCGACGCGACAGGGAGCTTGCCTCAGCCTGTCGGCCAGTGCTTACGGTCTTACCCGCGTTTTATCTTAAAATCGAGTCGCGCTTGCATTCTCCGATGGGTCGAATGCGACGGGTCGAATCGACGGCCTGTCGGCTGGATGGAACGGAACCGGAACGGTTGCCCGCATCCTGCGGCCGTCGGCGGATGCGCGATCAAAAGCCTCGGGGAGAAATGGGACGATGGATGAATTCTTTGTGCGTGTGATGGTGGCCGACGACCACCCGTCATCCGCGATCGGGATGTCGCAGGCGCTTGCCGATAGCAGCACGATCCGGCTCGTCGGCTCCGTGTCCAATTCGACCGATCTCGTGGCGGCACTCGACGAAAAACCGAGCGACGTGCTGGTGGTCGACTACGTGATGCCCGGCGGCAAGTTCGGCGACGGGCTCGTGCTGCTGTCGTTCCTGCAGCGCCGCTATCCGGCGCTGAAGCTCGTGACGATCACGATGATCGACAATCCCAGCGTGCTGCATGCGATCCGCAAGCAGGGCGTCGGGTGCATCCTGAGCAAGTCGGATGCGATTTCCCATCTCGTCGGCGCGGTGCACGCCGCGTACGTCGGCGCCAATTACCTGTCGCCGCATATCAAGCAACTGCTGGAGTCGGCGGGCACGACCGATACGGCTCGTCCGCTGACGACGCGCGAGATCGAGGTGGTGCGGCTGTTCGGCGCCGGCTACACGGTCGGCGAGATTGCCGCGCAGCTCCACCGCAGCAAGCAGACGATCAGCTCGCAGAAAACGAGCGCAATGAAGAAGCTCGGTATCGTGCGCGACGCCGACCTGATCCGCTATGCGAGCGACGGCAACCTGGTCGACGCGGCGGCGCCCGATGCGCCGGCCGCCAGCGAATAGCCGGCATGCCGAATGTGGCGATGCCGGCCGCATCGACGATCTCATCACGCGCCGGCGGCCCGGGCAGCCGTCCCGCTCGCCGCATGTGCGCGTCCCGCGCGTGATTTCCTCGTCCGGCGCCGCCGATAGCGATCCATGCCCGCAAAACTGAAACGACTTCTCGCGCACGCGGCGGCGGTAGGCCGCAAGCCATTCGATCCGGGCCGCGTCCGGCGGCAGCAGCAGGTGTTGCTGTACGGCGGTGGGAGCGCGGTCACGGCGTTCATCGTCGTCTGCGCGGCGCTGGTCATCCGGCTCGACGTGCAGGACAGCCTGGGTCAGGCGCGGGCGACGTTTCTGCAGCGCGGGGCCGAGTTGCACGCCAACCTGCAGACGGCGGACCGGGCACTGTCGGCTTTCGGCATTCGCACGGAGCAACTCTGGGACCAGCGTGTGCAACCGCCGCAGGATGCTGTTCAGTCCTTCTCGGCGGACCACGGCAGGTTGCTGGTCCGCGCTGCCGGCGGCTGGGAGCCGTTTCTCGCGATCGCCGAGGTTACGCCGGATCGGCCGGCCGAATCCTATGCACGCTATCTCGGCGCAACGCTCGCACAAATCGATCGAAGCTCGCACTATCCGCCGAGTCCCGCGAGCGCAGATCTCATTGGCGGTTACCTGATCGGGCTCGATGGCGCGTTCCTCGGTATCGTGGGCTCCGGGAACGTCGCGCGTGCACGATCGCTGCCGCCCGATATTGACGTGCCGGCACTGATTGCTCGCCTGAGGCCGACCGGCGAGACGAAGCAGAAGTCGGACATGCTGGGCGGCACGTTCACGCTCGATCGCCGTTACGACCCGATCCTCGGCCGCACGATCGTGCGCTTCGCGCGGAGGCTCGACGATGTAGCCGGTCACCCGTTCGCTTGGCTCATCTTCAACGGCACGTCCGACCTCGACGACATCATGATGCCGCGGTCCGACGATGAGGACGTGGCGGTTGTAGACGTGCGCGGCAGGATCGTGTTCGGGCGGCAGCGCGATCCGGCGATGATCGAACGCGCGATGAACGGCACGCGCGCTTCATCCGGCGGGCATGTTGTCGTGCGGCGGGTCGGCACGCGCTTCGTCATCAGCGACCGGTTGCCTGAATCCGGCCTGACCCTGATCACGGCTTTTTCGTGGCGCAGCGTGGCGAGCGCCACCGCTGTCGGCGTGAGCGTGACGCTGGCCGCCGCACTGTTTGCAATTTCGATGTTGTGGATCGCGATCGTCACGTTCGATCTCCGTGCGCTGCGTCCCGCGAACCGGCGCGCGATCCGCCTGATCGAAAGCGAAGCGTTCAACCGCACGCTGATCCGCACGGCGCCGGCCGGCTTGTTGCTGTTGTCTGCGGCCGACGGTGAAACGATGGTGCGCAACGATGCGGTGCTCGCGTACGACGACGGCGTATCGGGGCTGCCGCTCGGCAAGCGTATCTGGCAGGCTTGCCGCGAACGACAGCGGGCCGGCGCGGATGAGCGGCGCTTCGTCATGCAGCAGGAACTGGCCGTCGAGCGCGCCGGTCACGACATGACGTATCTCGCGGCGCACGTCGTGCGCACCAAGTTCCGGGGCGTCGACGTGCTGCTCTGCACGCTGACCGACGTCACGGCCCGCAAGCTGACCGAGGACAAGCTGCGCGAAGCGCGCGTAGCTGCGGACGACGCCAACAAGGCGAAATCGACGTTCCTCGCGACGATGAGCCACGAGATCCGCACGCCGCTCAATGCGATCATCGGCAACCTGGAGCTGATGGGGCGGGCCGAATTGCCGCCGACGGAGCAGCGCCGTCTGAAGACGATCGTGTCGTCGTCGGATGCGCTGCTGAACATCATCAACGACGTGCTCGACCTGTCGAAGGCGGAATCGAACCAGATGGCGCTGGAGCACATTCCGTTCGATCTGCGGCGTGTGCTGCAGGACGTCGCGTCGATCTTCCGGCCGCTTGCCGATGCGAAGGGGCTTTCGCTTGAATGCCATGTCGCGGCGGAGCTGGCCGACGGATACGTCGGCGATCCGACGCGGTTGCGTCAGCTGGTGTCGAACCTCGTCGGCAACGCGATCAAGTTTACGGAGCATGGCGGCATCACGATCGACGCGCGGCTGGCGCATGGCGGCGCGAGCGCCGGTTGCGTCGAGATTGTCGTGCGCGATACGGGCGTGGGTATTCCCGAAGAGGCGTTGCCGACGCTGTTTGACGTGTACATGCAGGCCGATGCATCGATCTATCGCCGCTTCGGCGGCACCGGGCTCGGCTTGCCACTGTGCCGCCGCATCGCGCGGTTGATGGACGGCGAACTGACGGTCGAGAGCCGGTTGGGCGAGGGCTCGACGTTCGTGGCAACGTTGCCGTTGGCCGACGCGCCGGCCGGCTGTCTGGATGCGGTGTCCGACCCGGATGAGGCGTCCGTCGCACCAACGTCTCCCCGCCGTGACGACATACCGCCACTGCGGGTACTCGTGGCCGAGGATCACCCGGCCAGCCGTGCGCTGCTGCGCGATCAGCTCGATGCGCTCGGCCACGATGCGACGATCGTCGAGAACGGCATGGAAGCGATGCGCGCATACTTCGCGCACCCGTTCGACATCGTGCTGACCGATCTGAGCATGCCGCAGCTCGACGGGTTCGCGCTGGCGAATTTCCTGCGCGAACAAGGGGCGAACGTGCCGGTGATCGCGATGACCGCGCACGCGACCGACGAAGATCGTGGCCGCTGCCGGCAAGTCGGCGTGGCCGAGGTGGTGCTCAAACCGTTGTCCATCGACAGTCTCGATGCGGCGCTGCGACGGCATGGCAGTCGCGATGGCGCGGTGGCCGGCGCGGTGGATTCCGGTGTACGCGAGGTCGCGCCGGTGATGACCGGCGAAATGCGACGGACTTTACGCGAGGCCACGCTGCGCTCGCTGGCTGCGATCGAAGCGGCGTTGTCCGGTGATGACGGAGAGGTGCTCCGGGTGGAACTCCATTCGATGCGCGGTGGCTTCGCGCTCGCCGGCGACAGGGCCGCGCGCGACGCATGTGCGCAGATGGAAGCGACCGTGAACACGGGCGGCGCGGCGGCATTCGAATTGCACTGGGCGGCGTTCCGGCAGGAGATGGAACATGCGCTGGAGCGGATCGACCGTTGAGGAAGCGCGACAATCGCCAAGGCGAGTCGCATTGCTTGCCGGGCATGGCGTCATGAAGCAGGCTCTATCTCGAATTGATATTGTCTGAAGCGAAATCGGGCAGCGGCCGTTTCATTAAAGAAAATTAAAACATCGCCCGCGAGTGGGGGGCAGTCGCGCGCCCCCGCAGCGCATGACCGAGGCCGAACACCCAACGGCCGGGCCGGCCCCGGCGATGCGTCCTGCTGCCCGCCGCAGCCGTACCTGTACGGACGGAAAGTTAAAACGATCTGACAATCAACGATTTAAAACGACCAATCTTCTAATTTCGTACTTGTACTAGCTGTTTTGACGCGACGGCGAAAGGTTGTCCTATCGCTCGCTTGCTTCTGCTCATCGAAAATAACGTCAGTGGAATTGATCTTCCACGCGTTTGAATACTGATTGATTAATTAATCGGTATTCGATCTCCGTAAATCAATTTTTTCAATAGAGATCCATCGATGAAACTCAGCAAACTCGTTCTGGCAATGGGCGTCACCACGGCACTGTTCGGCATGGCACACACGGCACAAGCCGAAACGGCGTCGAACACGGTGTCGAAGAAGATCACGCTGACCGCGCAGATCAACGACGCTCTGTTCGTGTCGAAGCCGGACGGCTCGACCTGGTACGGCACGGAAGAACTCTCGGCCACTGACTACACGCAAAAGAATTTCGAGAAGTCGCTGCCGGTTCGCATCTGGTCGTCGAACGCGGACGTCAACGTCTCGCTCGCACAACCGCTGAAGATGTCGAGTGGCAAGTTCGAAATGAAGGGTGTGAAGGTCGAGCTGTCGAGCAACGCGGGTGACACGGAAGTCAAGTTCGGCAAAGCCCAGACGATCAAGCAAGTGAGCGGGGCCGTCGGCAACTACGACGAAGTGCACAACCTGAAGATCAGTGCCGCGGCACCGGATGCGCCCGTAGGTGTCAGCACGAACGGCAGCTACAGCGGCGATCTCGTGATGGTGTTCGAGCCGGTCGCGGCAGCGGGCGGCGGCGAGACGACGAAGTAACTGTCCTGCACGGAACCCCGATCCCATCGGGGTTCCTCTTCCTGTGTAATTCCCGCCGAATTCCCGTGGCCGTTCATCCTATTCCTCCTTAGAAGAAAACAGCGTGTTCGCCTATCAAGCTCCTTTTCGATTCAACAAGCTGTGGTTGGGTGCATTTCTTTTTGTTTCGTCGCACTCATTTGCAGAGCTAAAGGTTACGTACGGCGTACCCGAAGGGTTCAGTGCGGCCGAACTGGACGATAGCGCGAACTATGTTGCGACCTTCAACGGACGCACGCTGCCGGGGTTCATCGGTTATTCGCAGAAGGACACGTCGCTGCAGTTCGATGCGGCGAAGTATGCAGCCAACGGCATTTCGCCGGACGACGTCGATACCATCCGGAACGTCATCTCCCAGCTCGATTACAAGCGTTGCAGCAAGGGCTGCGACGTGGTCATCGCCGGGTACTACGTCACCGTCGACAAGCTGAAGCGCTCGATCTCGATCCGCAATTCGAGCGCGGATTACATCGCGCCCGAAACGGGTTTCGGCCTCGTCAACAACCAGTCGATCGACTTGCGGGCGTCATCGGACGGCTACCGCGCGGTCAACGTCAACGGCAACACCTATGTCGGGCTCCCGTTCCAGAGCTTCGGCTACATGAGCTGGTACGCGAACCGTACCGAATCGAACAATTCCAGCGGCAGCCAGAAGGGGCTGTCGTCGTATTACCTGCAGAAGAATTTCTCCAGCACGTATGTGCGGGCAGGCAAGCAGAACAACATCGATTACGCGGCCGGATCGGTCAGTACGCTGTTGTCGCCGAGCTTCGACCAGTTCGTGACGGTCGGCAGCCAGACCCACCTGCGGGTCGAAAGCAAGGCAGGTTCGCTGGTGCTCTATGCATCGGCGGACGGCAACTACGAGTTCTACCGCAATGGCCGCCTGATCCTCAAGCGGCCCGCGGCAATCGGCCGTAACGAAATCAGCTTTGCCGATCTGCCGGGCGGCTACTACTCGGTCGAAGTCCGCCTGGTCGACCGCAACGGTAACGTCGTCAACCGGGAAACCCGCGAGGTCAACAACCTCAACTTCGGTGCGAACGGCGGCAACGCGTGGCACGTGACGGCCGGCAAGGAGATGGGCACCGGCGGCTATTTGCTCGAAGCCGCGATGAGCCGGAACTTCAAGCAGTTCTATCTCAATGCGTCGATGCTCGCGGGCAAGGGTGGACGCTGGGCGGCGGAAGTCAACGTCACGCGCCCGATGCAGCTCGGCGGCGTCGACATCACGCCCACGCTGGGCGTGTTGAGCGGCGAACGCAGCACCGGCGGCTACGCGAACATCTCGATGGCGAGCGAGGCGCTCGGCAGCCTGATGGTCAGCCGTTACCAGAACACGGAGGTGTCGCGCTTCTACTACGGTCAGCCGAGCACCGCCGTGAGCTACAGCCGCAACATTCGCGGCGTGACGTTCGGCTACAACTACCAGCGCTCGCGATACAGCGAGTCGCAGCAGGCTGAAGCGCGCTGGAACTACCGGCCGAACGGGCTGTGGGGCACGTTCGCGCTGGGCGTGCAGAAGGGCGGCTACCAGGGCAGCGGCGGCTATGGCGTGTATTTCAACATGACCATGATGCTGGATAAGGTGCAGGCGAGCTTCAGCGCCGCGCATTCCGGCGGGCAGACGCAGCTCAGCGGTGACGTTCGCAAGGATTTCCAGGATGGTTTCGGTACGACCAGCGTCGGCCTCACGGCGAGCCGGATTGGCACCGATTACAGCGTGAACACCTACGGCACCCGCTCCGGCACGCGTGGCGACGCGTCGCTGAACCTGGGCACGAGCAGCGCGGGCAGCAACATCGATTTCAACTACCGCGGCATGGTTGCGGCCAGTCGCCAGGGCGTTGCCTTCGGCCGCTACAGCTCAGGCGGCAGCGCGATGCTGTTGAAGACGCCGAACATCCCGGGCATGAAGTATGGCTTCAACGTCGAAGGCAGCCCGGTGGCCGGCAACAGTACCTATGCGGTACCGCTCAATGCCTATCGTGACGTGCCGTTCGCACGCGTGATGAGCAGCAGTGAAAAGGTCGACATGAACGTCGAGGTGCCGGCGAACATCGTCCGCGCCCATCCGGGCCAGGTCTATGCGGCAACGGCGAAGGTCGACATCAACATGGTGTACAGCGGCTTCCTGAAGGATGCGAACGGCAAGCCGATGAGCGGCAAGGTGGTCGAAACCGGCGACACGGTACACCCGAACGGTCTGTTCTCGATCGTCAGCAAGACGATGCTGTCGCAGATCACGCTCGACCAGAACGGGCATCAGTACACGTGCAGCCTGAAGGACGTAAACGGAAACGACTTCCGCTGCCAATGACGACGTATTCAACCAAATACAAGGATTGACGACATGAATTTGAACTTGCGAACCACGTTGCCGATCTTGTGCGGTCTGCTGTTTGCCGTGGCTCAACCGGCGCATGCCGAAGGCGAGCTGATGGTCATGCCCGCCACCACCAAGGTATTCAGCAACCACGACCAGAACGTCACGGTGAAGAACATGGGCGATGCACCGCTCTACCTGTCGATCTCGGTGCAGAAAGTGATGAATCCGGGCAAGACGCCGGAAGAGAAGCAGGATCTGGGTGAACTGCAGCATCCCGGCATGCTGGCCAGCCCGGACAAGCTCACACTCGGGCCGAGCCAGACGCGCTCGATCACGCTCAAGTCGCTCGCGGAACCGGCAAACGAGGAGTTGTATCGGCTCTATATCGTGCCGGTCAGGTCGCTCACCGTGGACAACGAGCCGCAGGACAAGATCAGTGCGCCGATGTCGGTGGCGGTCGGCTACGGCGTGCTGGTCAGGCACATGCCGCCGCCGGGCAAGCAGCGCGGTGGCTGGACGCATCGTTGCGAGAGCGGCGGGCTGACGCTCGAGAGCACGGGTAACGTGCGCCAGATCTTTACCGATGTGAAATATGACAAGGCGTCGCAGGCTCAAACGATCGCCGTCTTTCCGGGTACCCCCCAGCACTTTGCGACGAAGCGGATGACGTTGAATGCCGGCGACAAGCCGCAGACGCTGGAGTGCTCGTGATGATGCGCACCGCGCGCGTCGCAATCGGAATGCTCGCGGCGCTGGCCTGCACTGGCAGCATGGCCGCTGGCGTACTGAAGCTGTCGCGCGTGGAGCTGACGCTGGAGCCGGGGCAAGCAGCGGTGCGTGAGCTGTATGCCGAGAATGTGGGTGATACACCGCTCTATCTGAATATCGAGCAGCACCTGCTGACCAATCCGGGCGAATCGCCGGAGCATCTGGTGCCCGTTGCCGAAGTGGCGCAACCGACCTTGCTGGTATCGCCTGCGCGATTGACGCTGGCGCCGAATCAGAAATATCGAATAGCGCTGAAAGAACTGGCCGTGCCTGAGCAAACGCAAATCTGGCGCATCACGTTCCGGCCGAAGGAACGGATCGTTGTGGATGCCGAACAAGGAGAAGGCGCTCCGGCCCCGCTGTTCGTCAATGTCGGGTATGGCGTCGTGATTTACCAGCGTGCGGCACGAGTGCAGTAGTGCGTGTATCGAAGCGACACGCATCGGTGCGTGGGAGCGGCATGCAATCGCCCATCGGGTACCAAGCCGGCAAGGCCATTTCATCTCGTTATCGAATATGAGATGCCGGCCACGGAGGTCACTTGCCTGGGTACTGGACTTGACATATTGACCTAATCGGAATGAAGAGATCGATGATGAAATTCACAATTTTCCGGCAATGGCGAGGGTACGTACTTGGCGCGATTCTGGCGGTGCTTTCCTCCAATGCAGTTGCGTGGAAGCTACAGTACGCCAAGGTGATCGACAGCTATGGTAGATGCGAGTGGAGAAACAACGGCGACGGAACCAGTACGATCGATCTTGACGTTAGATTTCGATCCATTAAAGGTGCGCTTGGGAAAGATGATAAGGGTTACCCCAAGCCCGACTCCGTTTTTGCTTCCCGCGGTATCTTGGTTTATACGTACAACGCCGAGGGGAAGATGAATCCAAGCGAGGCCGTGGCCAAGTATGTCGCGATAAATGGTGCAAAAGCCACGGGCATTTTCAAGCGCGGCGATAATTACGTGATGTATTTCGTTGGGTTTGACGATAACGTACCTGAATGGACGATCAAGGATCCGTACTCGGTCACGGTCCAGGTGATGATCGACAATTCCGTGATCAAGGATTGGCCGGGCGTTGCCATTCGTGCCGGTAATTTTACGAGTAGCGACGACGTTGCCGAGAGCACGGGTGGAGCCTATGTCAGCAACATGGGCAGCAACAACGCATGTACGGTAGTCGATCCGGCAACTCCGCCGCCGCAACCACCGGCTGCTATCGAGATCAACATGGCGGCGCCGAACTGGAATCTGGGTGAATTGCCGCGCAACGATGGCACGAAATCGCTCAGTGGCCCGGCAGATCAACTTTGCTTTACGTACAGCGGCAAAGCAGCCTCTCACGCCTTTTTGATCGACGCGACGAGCGAGAACGGCATCGTGGGCGGCCGGTACCAGCTCAAGAATGCCAAAAAAACCCAGACGGTTCCGTACGACGTGACGCTCGACAGCGGCAGTGCAAGGTTCAATCTACCGAATGCGTACGGAGACCTGGTGAAACTGGATAAGGATCATAAAACCTGCTTCGTTCCGACGTTCAGGACGACGGTGGACATGAGCGTGGATCCGGACGACTTCAGCGACGTGTTGTCGTTCACGATCGTCACGAAGTCGTAGGAGGCAACATGCGGAAATTCATTCTGAACGGAATGCTGGCGGCGGTGGTGTGCCTGCCGATGTTCGCGTCGGCGGCAGCGTCGCCGGAAGAATTAGTCCTGTTGATCAACGGCAAGAGGACGAGCACGGTCACGGCCAAGGTCGTGCGTCCGAACAACCTGATCATCACCGATGAAAAGGGCACCTGGTTCCCGCAGGGTCTGACGATGCAGCAGTTGGGCGCCTGGGAGACTGCCTATGAGGTCGAGGCGCGGTTGCACGTGGTGTCGACAACGGGCAAGTTCCAGGTCCGCATGGATCAGCCGCTCGATATCCGGAATCAGGCCAAGCCGACGCTCGCGTTCCGGAAGACGGCCGTCAGCATCGGTGCCGAAGGTGGGGAGCCGAAACCGATGGTCGTCGGGCAGGCGATCGAGTTCGACAACCCGACGCCACCGTCGCCGAATGTCGATTCTGAGGGCTTTTACAGCCTGGCGGTTTCTGCGTTTCCGCCGGAAGGCGATTTCAAGAGCACGGCGGGCACCTACACGGGCGAGCTGTCGCTGGTGTTCGAACCGATCGTGCCGAAGCAAAAGTAGCGATGGCGGCCTCCGATGCCGGAGGCGATTCAGTTTCCGACCGCCCGCCGTGTTGCGGGCGGTGTTCTTTCCGTTTCCAGTTTCCGATTGTCGTCGACGTCCTTCCGTGCGTGCCGTGCAGGTGCATGACGGCGCGAGCCGGACGGCGGTCCCGGCCTGTTTTCCCCAAGGGCCGACTCACCAGGATCCGAACATGAGATTGCATGCATTCTTTCTTTCGATTGCGGTAGCGGCCGTCGGATTCGTTCCCGGCCTTGCCGCTGCGACGATCGATGTGTTTCCGAAGGAGACCGTGCTCGACTCGCGCACGACCACCGTACAGATCGTCAACAACGGAGATCGTCCCGAATATGTGACCATTTCGTTGTCGCGCTTGCTCAATCCCGGCGTGCCGCTGAAGGACGAGAAGCTCGAACCGGTCGGCGAAGAGGCGCAGCCGACGCTGGTTGCGTTTCCGTTCAAGTTGAGTCTCGCACCCGGGCAGACCAAGAAGATCATCGTGAAGTCGCTGAAGGCGGTTCAGAACGAGACGGTGTACCGGCTGGACGTCAAGCCCTCGATCAAGGCGATGACGCAGGGGCATCAGACGACCGCAGGGACGGTCGTCGTCAACTTCGGGTTCAGCACGCTGGTCCGGCAGATGCCGGAGCGCGAGAGTGCGAAGTTGTCCGTTGTGTGCGACGCGCAGGGGGCGCGGCTGACTGCGACGGGTACCGTGCGTTATCCGGTGAAGGGCGCCAAGGTGGATGGGGAGATCACGGAACCCTTCAATGTGTATCCGGGCGTGCCGCAAACGCTGGAAGGGCGTGTCGTCGAGGTTCCGGAGCAGAAGACTTGCCGGGGTGGTGAGGCTCCGGTGAGTGCGGGCGCGACTGAACCCGGTCATCGGTGATCGAGGCGTTGCATCACCTTTAGTGGTTCAAGTGCGGAGGCCGGTGTCGTGATGCGCGACGCCGGCCTTTTTCTATTCTTCCGTGAATTTCATTCGTCCGGGTTGCTGTCGACAAGTGCCACACCGCTTCTGACATGCGCGATGCTTGACGATTAGTCTGCCTTTGAGTAGGTGCGGTCTATTCAAGAAAGATTGGGACAAATCCAGTTCGAAAATTAAAAAACTTAGTACCTGTCCGATTTTTCGTGTGAGCCCGTGCTGGCAGTATTCGTACTTCACCGTGTCGCCGGCAAAGAAATTAATCAATGTCCGACCGGGTAGCTATTTCGAATCGATGAGTTACGTCGTCTGAATCTGAAAATTGATGATGTTTGGCGTTGATTGGTAACTCTTTGAAACGATATGAATCTGCAATCCTAAATAGGGGAGCGGTCTTCATTCGAGCGCGGCGCCTGTACGGGTCGTGACGACGCGACGGGCGGAAAGAATCGCACCGGTGTCGTTGGTCTGCTTCGAGGGGAGATCGACCAGGTGTTATGCATTCGTTCGAACATGCTCGAAATACTCATGTCGTCAGCAGAAGAGCCGTCTGGTATCGGCTGGTGGATGTGTGTCTGCTGGTAGCCGCCGCAGCGGTGGCGAAGCAATGGGCGGCCGACTCAACGTATTCGCTGTCCGATGCGATGCTGATCGCGCTGTTGATGCCGCTCATGCTGATCCTGTTCTCGACGAACGGCATGCAGGGCAAACCCGTGCGGCGCGCGATTGCCGGGTTGCTGGTCGTGCTGGCGGGCGGCGCAACCATCGGGGCACTGTTCGGTGGACAGGGCACGCCCATGCCTGAATGGCTGGCGTGTTGGTTTGTCTTGTCTGCGCTCGGTTGTGTGGCGTTGCGCTGCGTGCAGCGAAGGTTGGCCGGTCGCGTGGCGGAGTCGGGCGCGAAGCGTCGCCCCGTAGCTGTCGTCGGGCTGGGCGAGTACGGCTTCGTGTTCGCACGGCATGCCGAACAACGCGAGGACGCCCGGGTACGCGTCGTCGCGATATTCGACAAGGCGCCGGCGTCGGCGGTCGACGCAGATACCGCCAACGTCCACCGCGATCTGGCGAGCTTCGTGGCCTGCGCACGCCGTGAGGACGTCGAGGAAGTCTGGATCGTGCTGCCGCTTTCTGCGGCCGATAGCGTCAACGAGATCGTTCGCGCGTTCAGCAAGGATCTCGTGGACATCCGCTTCATACCGGATCTGACGGAGATGGCGCCGTTTGGTCCGCCTCGGGCGAATCCTTCGTTTGGTCCGGCGCTCGATCTCGTCGTGCGCCCGCTGTCCGCGCAGGCGCTGGCAGGCAAGGCTGCGTTCGATCGTGTGTTCGCGTGTGCGGCGTTGATCGCGATCGCCCCGCTGATGGTGGCCATCTCGATCGCGATCAAGTTGTCGTCGCCGGGCCCGGTGCTGTTCCGGCAGCAGCGGATGGGCGCCTACGGGCGGCCGTTCACGATCTACAAGTTCAGGACGATGCACACGCATGACGCGGGTGCGTCAGGGGAAATCCGTCAGGCGACGCGAGGCGATCCGCGCGTGACGCGTATCGGTGCGTTGCTGCGGCGGACGAGCCTCGACGAATTGCCGCAGTTCTTCAACGTGCTGGTGGGCGACATGTCGGTGGTTGGCCCGCGGCCGCATGCGGTGGAGCACGACATCTTCTATCAGGACCTCGTCGATGGGTATATCCAGCGTTATCGGGTCAAGCCGGGCATTACCGGCTGGGCACAAGTCAACGGCTTGCGAGGCGAAACCGATCGCATCGAAAAAATGCAGTGGCGGATCGAGCACGACTTGTATTACCTGCGGCACTGGTCCCTTGCATTCGATGTGCGCATCGTGCTGGCAACGCTGCTTAACGTAAAGGCACACAGCAATGCGTACTGATCGAACTCTTCCTGCGCGCACGCGCGTTGTGCCGGCCACACGTCTCCGGCCGATAGCCCGTTGCGCGACCGCGTGGCTGATATGTGCCGTGCTGGCCGGGTGCGCTTATGCACCCGGCATGCGAATGACTGCATCGGTCGATCCGCAGAATCCGCAAGTGGTCTATGCCGACACTGACAGCAATGGCGCGCAAACCGATCGGCATGCTCCGATCGTCGAACTCGATCTCGGTCGCGTCCGGCAGATGCGTGGTCACGCTGTGCAGGCGTCGCTCGATGTGTCGCGCGCGCTCGCAGGGACAGCTGTGCCCTACACGATTGGTCCCGGTGACGTGCTGCGAATCGTCGTCTGGAACCATCCCGAACTGGCTGCCGCGCAGGGGCCGCAGCAACAGGGCGCCACGCGCGACGCCGATCCGGTCGCCGGGTTCGTCGTCGATCAGGACGGCGCACTGTCTTTTCCATATGCAGGACGGATCGAGGTCGCTGGATTGCGGCCGGAGCAGGCGCGCGAACGCGTCGCGGCCGCGTTGTCCCGCTACTTTCGCGATCCGCAAGTCACGCTCGGCGTTGCGTCGTTCCGGTCGCGCCAGGTGTTCGTCGAGGGTGAGGTGCGCAATCCGGGCGTGCTGTCGTTGAACGACGTGCCGACGACGCTTTACGACGCGATCGGCCGTGCGGGCGGGCTGAGCGATTCGGCCGATCGCAGCAGGATCGAGCTGATCCGTGCGGGCACGTCGCACACGCTCGACCTGACGCAACAGGCGGCCGGGCATGCCGGTGCCGCGCGTGTCGCGTTGAAGCCGGGCGACCTGCTGCGCGTTACGTCGCGCAACGACAGCTTCGTCTACGTGATCGGCGAGGTTGGCAAGCCGGTCGCCGCGACGCCGGACCGCAACGGGCGCATCACGCTGGCCGACGCACTAGTGCAGGCCGGCGGCCTGAATCCCGGCTCGGCCGATGCCGCGCAGATGTACGTGATCCGCGGTTCGCTCGACGAGCAGCCGCAGGTGTTCCACCTCGACGGCACATCGCCGGTCTCGATGCTCGTCGCGAAGGAATTCGACCTGCAGCCGAAGGACATCGTCTACGTCGATGCGAACAATCTGGTGCGCGCGAGCCGCGTGCTGAACCTGCTGCTGCCCGCCATCAATGCCGGCCTGACGGCCGGGCTGGTCACGAAGTGACGCATGGCGATGCCGTGCGAATTTCATGACACCTACTACGCATTCCTAATTCATGATCGCTCACGTTCTCTTTGTCTGCAGCGGCAATCTGTGCCGCAGCCCGATGGCCGCCGGCCTGTTTGCTTGCTTGCTGCCCGAGGTGGCGGTGACGTCGGCCGGCCTCGATGCGCCGGTCGGCCACCCGGCCGCGCCGGAAGCGGTCGCGGTGCTGCGATCGCATGGCATCGATCTGTCCGGCCATCGCGCGGTACGTCTGTCGGACGCGATGTGCCGGGCCGCCGACCTGATTCTCGTGATGACCGTGGCGCAACGCCGCGAGATCGAAGCGCGTCATCCATTCGCGCGCGGCAAGGTGTTCCTCGTCCGTGAGTTCGATCGTGTCGACGTGTTCGACCCCGTCGGTGAATCGCGCGAACGCTTCGACGCGTGCTACGCGTTGCTCGCGACGGGTCTGGCCGACTGGATCGCCCATCTCGGCTACGCGGGCCGGCGCCGCGCGGGAGGATGGCAATGACGAGGGCCACTGCACCGGAAGTCGGGTTCGACTTCGCCGCGTTGCTCGATACGTTCCTGATTCATCGCCGGACGATGGCGGCAGTCTTCGCGTCGGTCACGATCGCGGGTGTCGGCTGGGCCGTGCTGTCGCCACCGGTTTATCAGGCCGACATTCTCGTTCAGGTCGAGGACAGCAGCACGGATTCAATGGCGCGTTCGGCGTTCGGCGATCTGTCGTCGATGTTCGGCATCAAGACGTCCGCCGAGACGGAAAAGCGCGTGCTCGGATCGCGCTTCGTCGTCGCGCGCGCCGTTGACCGGCAGCGTCTGTTCATCGATGCGCGGCCGGTGCGTTTCCCGGTGGTCGGCGATGCGCTGGCGAGAATGACGGCGGGTGGAGAGTCGTCGGGCGGGGCTGGATGGGGCGGTTATGCATGGGGTGACGCGCATGTTGCGATCGACCTGTTCGACGTGCCGTCCCGGTTCGAAGGCAACCGGTACGACCTCGTCGTGCTGCCGGGGGGACGTTATGCGCTGTCGGGGCCGGGGCTTGAAGGGCAAGTGACCGGTGAGGTCGGACAACGCATCCGGTTCGACGGCCCGAGTGGGCCGATCGCATTGAAGATTGATGCGCTTGAAGGAGCACCGGGCACGCGCTTCGAACTCGTCCGGCATGCGCGGCTCGACGCGATCGTGCGCTTGCAGGACGCACTGCGCGTGGCCGAAGCAGGCAAGGATTCGAATGTGCTGAGTGTCCGGCTGAGGGGCGCCGATGCACACCGGATCACGGCGACGCTCAACGAAATCGCCGGGTTCTACGTCGAGCAGAATGCTGCGCGCAAGGCAGCCGAGGCCGCGCGATCGCTCGATTTTCTCGAACGGCAGCTTCCGGAACTGCGGCGCACGCTCGACGATTCCGAGGCGGGGCTCGCGGCTTTGCGTAGCAAGCTGGGGTCGGTCGACGTCGCGGGCGATGCGCAGGCGATCCTGCAGGCGGCGACCGACAACGAGACGCAGCGTGTGCAGTTGCGCCAGAAGCGTGCCGAGCTGTTGAGCCGTTTCACGGCGGAGCATGAATCCGTCGTGTCGCTCGACCGGCAGATCGCCGTGCTCGGCGCGCAGGCAAATGAAATTGGCACCCGGATCGCGCAACTGCCGAAGCGGCAGGGCGAGCTCGTGCGGCTCGAGCGCGACGTGAAGGTGAACAGCCAGCTCTACGTCGGCCTGCTCGACAACATCGAGCAGTTGAAGCTGCTGCGGGCGAGCCGGATCGGCAACGTCCGCGTGCTGGATCTCGCCGAGGAGCCGCAGCGGCCGATCCGCTTCCGGCGGGTACTCGGCATCGCGGGCGCCTGCCTGCTCGGCGCACTGCTCGCGATGGCGGCTGCCTACGTGCGCGGGCTGCTGTGCCGGGCACCGTCCGATCCGGCGGAACTCGAGGACGCAACCGGCTTGCGGGTAGTGGCCGCCGTGCCGCGCGTGAGCGGCAGGCGCGGCTCGCGCGCCGCTCGCGGCACCGACTTGCGGCCGCTCGCGAACCGCGATCCTGACGATCCGGCGATCGAGGCATTGCGCAGCCTGCGGGTCACCTTGCAGTTTGCGATGCGCAGGTCGGACAACAACGTCGTACTGATCACGGGGCCCACACCTGGCGTCGGCAAGTCGTTCGTGTCGGCCAATCTCGCACTGGTGACCGCGGCGGTCGGCCAGCGCGTGCTGCTCGTCGACGGCGACTTGCGGCGCGGCCGGCTCGACGAGATGTTCGGTGCCGCGCAGGCCAGTTTTGCCGACGTACTCGCGGGCGATTCGCCGGTCGATGACGCGATTCGTGCGACGGAGCATTCCAATCTCGATTTCATGGCGTCCGGCGTAGGCGGGCGCAATGCAGCGGACCTGCTCAATGCCGGGACGCTGCCGGCCGTCATGGCCGAACTGGCGGGCCGCTATGACGTCGTCGTGATCGACAGCCCGCCGCTGCTGCTGGTGACCGACGCGACGCTGATGGCACCGTTTGCCACAGGCAATGTGTACGTGGTTGCCCGCGCCGGGCGTACCGAGCGTGGCGAATTGCAGGAGGCAGCACGTCGCTTGCGCCACGTCGGCGTCGAGGTGAACGGCGTGATCCATAACGGCATTGATCCGCATGCCGGCCGGTTCCGCTACGGCATGAAGTACGCGACCTATCGGTATGGCGCGTCGAAGGGCCGCGATGCCGAAACCATGCAGGAGGTTCGGCCATGAGCGCCGCGACGAGACGGGATGCGACGGCGCTCGTGCTGCTCGTGCTGAGCGCGGGCGGAGCGGCGGTGCTGGCATTCGCGGTGCAGGCCGTGCTCGCGCGCACGTGGGATGTCGAAGCCTATGGCCATTTTTCGACGGCCTTGGCCGTCGTGACGATCGCCGCGCCGGCGATCGGGTTCGGCGTGCCGGCATTCTGGCTGCGCGCATACGGGATGGAAGGCGCGCGCGCCGCCCGCTGGGTACCGGCGTCGCTGCGCTTCATCTGCATCAGTGCGGCCGTGACCACGGCGGCGGTCGCCGCGTGGGCGTGCCTTGGCGTCCACGAAAGCGACACGGCGAACCTGTTGCTGTGGATGCTGCCGGCCCTGCTCGGCCAGAGTGCAATCGAGCTGTGTGGTGCGCGGTATCAACTCGAAGGCCGGTTTGCACGGGTGAGCGCATGGCAGCTCGTACAGCATGCGGCACGGCTCGTCGTCGCGCTGCTGGCCGGTTGGCTGCATGCGGGCGCGATGCCGGTTGCCATCGCTTTCGGCGTGATTGCCCTCTGCATGACGGCCGGCGCGTGGCGGTCGATTCGCGCGCTGCGCAACGGGCGGGCTGTGCTCGACGGTCACGGTGGCCGGGCGGAGACGAGCGATCCGGTCCAACCGGTACCCGGTGTTGCAAAGGTTGCGCGGCAGGCATTTCCATTCGGCATCGCGAGCCTGTTGTATTTCGCCTATGCGCAGGGTGTCCTGATCGTCGCGGCCGTCGTGCTCGGGCCACGCGACGTAAGCGCGTACAACGTCGTCGTCACGACGATGGCCGCGGTCTACCTGCTGCCCGCCGTGCTGTTCCAGAAACTGCTGATGCCGCGCCTGCACCGCTGGGCGGCGACCGATCCGGAGCGCCTGCGGCATGCGTTTCGTGCCGGCAATCGCTGGATGGCGATGGCGGGCGTGGCAGCGGGCGCGGTGCTCGCCCTGGTGGCGCCCGTCGTCGTTCCGCTCGCATTCGGTGAGCGCTATCGCGACGTCGTCCCGCTCGTGCAATGGATGGCGCTTTGCGCACCGCTTCGATTCGTGACGACCAGTGCATCGTCGGTGATGACCACGGGCGATTTCGTCGCGATTCGGAATCGGTGTGCGTTCGTCGCGCTCGTCGTCAGCATCGGGCTCGGTGCGGGCCTGATGCCGGTCTGGGGATTGGCCGGTGCGGTGGCCGCGACGATCGCGGGCGAGGCGCTCTGGTGTGTGCTGGCGCTGGCGGCGGGACGGCGTTGCGTGGCTTTTGTGCAGTCGCCGCGCTTCCCGACCGGAACCGTCGAGGCGCCGGACGCCACGTGCGGCGTGTCGGCCGAATCCGCCCGCCCGCCGGTCGCGCCGGTCAGCGTGATCGTGCCGTGTCATCGCAGCGTCGCGACGCTCGAGCGGGCCGTGGCGTCGGTCTACGCGCAGACGTGGCGGCCCGCCGAGCTGATCCTGGTCGACGATGCGAGCCCCGACGACACGCTCGCCTGTATCGACAGCCTGCGTTCGAAATACGGCGACGAATGGATTCGCGTGATCGCGCTGCCGCGCAACGGCGGTCCGGGCGTGGCACGCAATATCGGCTGGTTCTTTGCGACACAGCGCTTCGTCGCGTTCCTCGATGCCGACGATACGTGGCATCCGGACAAGATCGCGCGCCAGTGCGGCTGGATGGAGGCGAATCCCAAAGCGGCGATCACAGGCCATCCGGTGCAGCAGCTTGCGGAGGGCGCCGCGCTGCGGGCCGATCATGCGGAGCATCGCGCGCCCGTGCCGGTCTCGCGCCGCGCCGTCCTGTTCTCGAACCGCTTTACGCCGTCGAGCGTGATGGTGCGTGCCGATGTCGCGGCCCGTTTCGACGAGCGCAAGCGTCATGCCGAAGACTATTTCATGCTGCTGCAGCTCGTGCTGGTCGAGCGCGGCGGCGCCTATCTGTTCGACATGCCGCTGTCGTACGTCTACAAGGCGCAATTCGGCGCAGGGGGCCTGAGCGGCCAACTGTGGAAGATCCAGCAGGGTGAGCAGCACAACTATCGGCACTTCCGCCGAGTCGGCGCGATTGGCCGCGTCGAGTGGTGCGTCTACGCGGTGCTGAGCTTCGCGAAGTACCTGCGTCGATGCGCGTTGTCGGGTCGGTTCGCATGAGCTGGCGCGTGTGGTTGAAGCGGAGCGTTCGATGATTCACTACCTCGTTCCGCTCGCGATCTTCTATTTCGGCATTGCACTGTGCACGACCTATGGCGGCACGAGCCGGACGGTGCTGCTGGCCGCGGCATTGCCGATGGTCGCGCTCGTCGCGTTGCGCGGGCACGCCGGTACCGACACTGCGGCTTACTACGCCGCGTTTTCCGGACTGGAAGCGGGTGCCGGCTACGGGTCGGAGCCAATCTTCCAGGCACTGACCGGGTTGCTCTGGTCCGTCTGGCCCGATCCGCGCTTCGTCGTCAACGGCATCTCGCTGCTGATCGCGCTGACCCTGCTGTGGGCGCTCGGCGGCGCGCGATACGGCGCGTGGTTCGGCGGTCTGCTGATCGTGCCCGGCATGTTCTACGAGCTGTCGATGAACGTGATGCGGTTCGGGCTCGCGGCTGCGCTGTTCCTGGTCGCGACACGCGTGCCGGCACACGAGCGGCCCTGGCGCTACGTCGTCTTCACCGTGTTGGGCGCAGGCATGCATTACTCGTCGGTCCTGCTCTTCGTCCTGTTTCCCGCCGTTACGCGCCGCGGGCAGGGCCCGGTGCTCATGTTCGGCGTGTTGTGTGCATTCGTGGCGGCGATCGCGATGCCCGCCTACCTCGGCGACAAGACCGATCTGTATGTGGGCATGGCTGCGCCGAATGCGTCGTCGGGCCTGCTGTTCGTCCTGCTGCAGACCAGCATGCTCGCCACGCTATGGCGCTTTCGCGGCGAGTTCGCCGTGCCCCGTGCGGGGTTCTGGCTGCTGGCAGGGCTGGAAGCAGCGTTCTACGGCCTCACGCGGATCAGCTATGCCGGCATCCGCTTCCAGTTGCTGCTCACGTTCCTGATGGCCGTGGTGATGCTGCGCCAGTACCGGCCCGCGAACGGCCGCATGTCGCACGCACTCGTCGTGTGCCTTCTCCTCATCGGCCTCGTCGCGCTGGCGGGCCGGTTCAACAACATGCTCGATGAAGCCGGGCGCGGTGCGTCTCCGTTCCTGCCGTACCGCGTGTTGCCGGCACTCGAAGCGATCTTCCGATAAACAGAAGACCAGACCCATGAAACCCTCTCCCAGAAAAATCGTGCACATGACGGAGGCGCTCGGCGGTGGCGTGCTTCACTGCATCGCGCTGCTCGCCAACGCACAGGCTGCGGCCGGCGATCAGGTGATCGTCGTGCATTCGGTCCGGCCCGACACGCCGTCGTCCGACGTACTCGATACGTGGTTCGATGCCCGGGTCGAGCGTCGCGTGCTGCCGATGTCGACTTCGATTGGGCCGCGCGACGTGCTCGCATTGCTCCGGGTCACTGCCTGCCTGCGGCGCTTGCGGGCCGACGTGATCCATCTTCATTCGTCGAAGGCCGGCGCGCTTGGCCGGATGGCCGCGCGCCTGCTTGGCAGCGCGAATCGAACCCTTTACTCGCCGCACGGTTTTGCGTTCCTGCGGCGAGACATTTCGAGCCGGCGGGCGCGGATGCTGATCGGGATCGAGCGGATCCTGCACGCCATCGGCGGCCAACTGGTTGCGTGCTCGCGCAGCGAGGCGCGCTATGCGGCGATGCTGTTGTCGCGCAAGCGTGTGCACATCGTCGACAATGCCGTCGATCTGAGCCGCTTCGTCGAACCGGGTGACGTTCCGGCACGCACGACGGCCGTGGTCTGCACGTCCGGTCGGGTCGTGTATCAGAAGGCGCCCTGGAGATTCGCGCGGCTTGCGCAATCGCTCGCCGGCCGATACGACGTGCGGTGTACCTGGTTAGGCGACGGCGCTTCCGATCAGGTTCACCAGTGGCTCGCCGGTGCCCCTGTCGAGCCCTCGGGCTGGATCGACCCGGATGCGATGCGCGATGCACTGGCGCGCAGCGACGTGTATGTCCTGCCGTCGCTGTGGGAGGGCATGCCGATCGCGCTGATCGAGGCGCAGGCGATGGGGTTGCCGGCCGTGGCGAGCCGCATCGTCGGCAATCGGGACATCGTCGAGCATGGCGTGACCGGTTTTCTCGTCGACAACGATGACGAATTGCTGCACTACACGGAACGGCTGTTGCTGGATGCCGCGTTGCGGCGGCGTATGGGTGATGCGGCACGCGCCCGCGCGTTCGCGCGCTTTGGCGCGGCGCGGTTCGTGCGGGGGTTCGACGCACTCTACGACGCCGCAAGCGGGTGCTGCGCGCCGCGTCTGCCGTTGCGTCGCGGATGGCGCGAGGAAACGCCATGAACGAGGCGACACCACTCACACGACCGGGCGAGCGAGTCCGCACGACGCGACGGCGTGCGGTTCGAATCGCGTTCTTCGGCTTTTACGGGCGCCACAATTTCGGCGATGACTTGTTCGGTTATGTGCTGCAGCGGATGGCCGAGCGCGCGGGTGATGTGAAGCCGATGGTCGTCGGCGCGTCGGTGCGGCCCGAACTTTGCGCGGCATGGCGATGGAAGCCGCTGGGGCGCTACTTGGCTTGCAGTGGCTGGATGGGAACGATTGCGCGCTTCGTGACCTATTGTGCGGCGATGATGCGGGCCGACGTCGCTGTGTTCGGCGGCGGGTCGCTGTTCGGCGCGCAAGCGTCGCTGGCATTCGCGCGTCTGATCGTCGTCGGGGGGGCGCTGATGCGCAAGCCGGTCGCCGCGCTCGGTATTTCGGTGGGACCGTTCGACGAAAGCAGGCGGCGCGGGAAGTTCCTGAGCCTGGCGGCGCGGCTCGACGCGCTCGCGGTGCGCGATTCGGCATCGATGGATGAATTGCGCGGTACCGCGGTCAGGCATCCCGCTTTACTGCTTGGCGACCTGGCGTTCGCGTTGCCGGCGCTTTATCGGCCGTCGCGAGCGGACGGGCCGCGCACGCTGATCGTTGCCGTGCATCTGATGGGCTATGTCGAGCATACCGTGGCCATCTTGCGCGACGCGGATCGGAGCGGCCGTTTCGAGCGTGTGTGTTTCGTCGCGCTGGATGACGCCAGTGCACGCGTAGCCGACGCGATACGCAGGCGCTACACGCCGCAGACGGTGCAACTCGATGACGTCCGCTATACCGAGTCGATCGAGTCGATCGTCGATGTCCTGGCAGGGGCGTCATGCATCGTGACGTCGAAGTTGCATGGAGCGATCACCGGGCATGTTTACGGTGTGCCGGTACTGCTGTTCTGCTATCAGCGCAAATGCGCGGATTTTCTCGACGACCATCGGTTGCCTGGGCCGCGCGATCCGATGCCGGCTCCGGGCGATTGCGTGGCGGCAGTCCAGGCGCTGATGGTGGCGCAGAGCGATGACGTCGACGAAGCGTGTTATCTACGTGCGGAACGGCATCGCCGCGTATTCGCCGATTTCATTCGTACCGTGGCGGGATTGCGCGACTGACGACGGGTCGGGTTTCCCGGGGGCGGCAGAGGTGCGGTGCATCCGTGCCGAGGCGGCATTGTTCTGCCGGAAGGGCCTAGACCCTTCCGGAACATTCCGAAATTCCGATCGATTCACCCGCCATAAAACGCACGAAGACGGCGTGAACTCTTCGACCCCGAACGAACACGGGCGGCAAAGATGGCCTGCCGGCCACCTCGCCGCCCGATGGGTTCAACCGATTACTGCTCGATTACCAGCCGGTCTTGCCGTCAACCGTACCCCAGTTATCGCCGACGAGCTGCATGCCCGCCGACGGACCTGACGCGGTGCTCGACTCGATGCTCCCGAAGTTCAGGGCGACCAGGCTGCCGCGGAGGATCGGTACCGGCAACGGACCGGTGCCGATCCGGGTGCTCGACTGCGACGACCGGATGGCGCCCATGTTCAGTGCTACCAGGCCACCGAGATCCGAGTTCACGCCGTCGATCGAACCTGACGACTGGCTGTTTTCGATCACGTTGACGTTGGCGCCGGCCAAGCCGCCAACCCACGAAAGGTCCGCGGTGACGGTGCCGGCCGACGACGACTGGCGGATCACGCCGTTGAAGTCGTTCAGGCCGACGAGCCCGCCCGCGTTCGATTCCCTGCCGGCCGTGACGTTGCCGCTGGCCGATGCTCGCGCGATCGTACCCCCGTTGGTGCCGACCAGCCCGCCCGTGTTCGAGCGCGTGCCGGCGGTCACGTTGCCGCTGGCGGACGCATTCTCGATCGTGCCCGTATTGTGGCCGACCAGCCCGCCCACGGGTGCCGCCACGTAGGCTTGCACGTCGCCGGCTGCGCTCACATTTTCGATAGCACCGCGGTCGTTGCGGCCGACGAGGCCGCCCACCGGGCCGCCGCCGAATGCATCGATCTCGACCTCGGACGATGCGTTGGCAATCCGGCCGCGTTCGTTCAGGCCGACGAGACCGCCCGTTGCCGCGGCATGCATCGTCTTGATCGAGCCGCTGGCCGACGCGTGCTCGATCGAGCCGCCGAGGGCCCGGCCGACCAGCCCGCCGACATTGCTGCCCTCGCCCGCCGAGATCGTCGTGACCGCCGACACGTTGCGCAGCGTGCCGCCGTCGTTCATGCCGACGAGCCCGCCGACGTTCAAGCCTTCGCCGGCTGCGATGCGGCCGCTGGCGGACGAATTTGCAATGGTCCCGGTGTTTCGGCCGACCAGCATGCCCGCGCCCTGGCCATACACGGGGAAGCGGTAGGTCCGTGCAATCTTGATGTCGGCGCTCGCGCTGCTGCGCTCGATCGTTGCGCGCGTGCCTTCGTTTTCGCCGGCGATGCCGCCGATGCTGATCGTGTCGCGGGTGCCGTCAAGCCGCCCGCTGAAGTGGGCGTTGTCGATTGCGCCGTCGCGGTTCGAGCCGACGATCCCGCCGATCACGGCGATACCGTTGCCGTTGTGGACGACGCTCATGTTCGTGGCCGCGACGTCATGGATCCGGCCGCCGTAGTTGATGCCGACAAGCCCGCCCATGAATGCGTTGGGGGACGTCGACGCGCTGTTGACGTTGAGCGAATCGAGTTTCAGGTTGCCGATCGATCCCATGTTCGCCGAGAACAGGCCGACCCTGGTGTTGCCGGGGTTGCTGATGGTCAGGCGACGGACGGTGTTGCCCAGGCCGTCGAACGTGCCGTTGAACGTCTTGCTGCCGCCGATGCTGTTGAAGCCGGCGTTTGCACCATCAATGGCGTTGCCGAGCACGTAGCGGCCGTTCAGGTCCGCGTCGACGTTGCGCAGGTCGGCAAGCGTGTGCAGCACCTTGTAGCCTTCGCCATTCGAGCTGTAGGACGCGTTGTCGCCCGACAGCGTAACGACGCCCTTGTCGTTTGCAAGCGTGTGGCCGTTGGTCGAATTCAGCTCGAGGTGTGCGTTACGGCCGGTGAGCGTCACGGCGTCGTTCACGCGGATCCGGTTCGCGGCGTTGACGGCCAGGCTCGCATTCGCGCCGGTGGCCGACAGCGTTTGATTCAGGTCGACGTTGCCCTTCTGCGACGTGAGCGTCAGTGCGTTGTCGCTCGTCCATGCGACCGGGCCGCCGACCGTCAGGTCGCCCTTCGTGTTCGTCAGCGCGACGTTCGTCGTGCCGAGGTTGCGCGACAGCGTGTCGGCGTCGATCGACCCGCCGGTGACGGTCGTGCCGTTCACGCCAGCGTTGGCGGCTTCGATCGTCCACGTGCCGGCCGTGTTGCCCGCGCGCGTATCGACTTGCGCGTCGTTCGCGACTTTCACGCGTTCGCCGCGCGTCGTGACCGAGCCGGCCGGTGCGCCCGCGTCGGCCGTGCTCGCGTCGAGGGTGCCGCCGACGTTCACGGTGCCGCCGTCGAGCGTGATCTTGCCGCCGCGCGTGCTGAGGCCGCGCGCTTCGATCGTGCCGGTGTTGTTGACCACGGCGCCGAGCAGGTTGCCGGCCGCGCGGGCTGTCATCAGCACCTCGCCGCCGTCGGCTTTCAGCAGGCCGCCGTTGTTCGCTTGAGCATCGACCGCACCGCCATCGACCTGGACGTTCAGCAGGCCGTTGCCGTCGAAGTTGACGGTGAACGCGTTGCCGGCGCCGAGCGCGACGCGGCCCATCTTGGCCTGGATCACGCCGTTATTGGACACGCGTGCGCCGAGCAGCGCGACGCTGCCACCGTCGGCGGCGGTGATGCCGCCGTCGTTGACTATCGACGCGGCGGAGTTGCCGGAGAAGCGGTAGTTGCCTGCGAGGAAGTCTGCATCCGACAGGTTCTGCGTGGACGCGACGAGCCCGCCGACGTTCACCTGTGCACCGGAGCCAAACAGCACGCCGTTCGGGTTGACGAGGAACACGCGGCCGTTGGCGGAAATCTGGCCGTCGATGCGGCTGCCGTTGGTGCCGATCACGCGGTTGAGCGCGAGGGACTGGCTGTTCGGCTGGTGGAAGTTGACGCGTTCGCCGCCGCTCACGCTGAAGTCCTGCCAGTTCGTGATGAGCTTGTCGGTGTGCTGGTTGATGTTCATCGTGCGGCCGCCGTCGGTGCGCACGATGTCGGCCTGGCCGGACATGATTGTTTCGCCGGTGGGCAGTGCGAACGCGGGCAGCGCGGCGAAGCCGAGCAGCGAGACGGCGGTCACGGCGGCGCGCTTGCCGCCGGTTGCCTTGCCGCGGCGGCGCGCGGTTTCCCCGGCCGCGGTCCAGCATCGCTGGGCGCCGTTCCATACCAATGCATAGGTCTTGTTCATCGTTGTTGTTTCCTCAGGGTTGGTTCGCTTCGTCGGCACGACACTGGGTGCGCGACGAACCGAAGCAGGTGGGGCGGATGGATTCGCCCTTTCGGAATGCGGGCAGCGGGGCTGCCCGCCGGTGCGGTCCGGCCGATGCGAAGACGTGGCCGGACCGCGTTACCGGCCGCTCAGAAATACTGCGCGGCCTGCAACCAGACGCTCGGCGCACGCGTGACCGCCTGAGAGCGGTCCGCGTTGCCGAGCGGCCATGCGGCGGTGATGCTGATCTGCCGGTTGGCGCCGTACCAGCTCGCGCCGACCCCCGTGCCGGACAGTTGCAGCGTGTTGAGCTCGTTGCGCACCCATGGCTGCTTGTTGATCTGCATCCGGCCCGTGTCGACGAAGGTGCTGACCTGCCAGCCCGGCGTGGCGAGATAGCGCAGCTCGGCGCTGGCCTGCCAGCCCTGGTCGCCGCTGCCCGCGCCGAGTGCATAGGCGCGCACGCCGTACGGGCCGCCGAGGCTGAATTTTTCCGACGAGTCGAGATTGCGCGACGCGAGTTGCGCGCTGAATTGCGTATAGAACTGCAGACGCGAGCCCAGCGCCTGCAGCCGCATCGCACTCACGTTGAGCTTCGCGAAACTGCCGTGCGTGTGCGAGAACCGGTTCATGCCGAGCGGATCGTTGCCGCGCATCCGGCCGAGGCCGAGCGTCGCCGAGAACACATTGCGGCCGCCGCCGAACCGGTCGTCGTTGCTGTTGCCGGTGACGGCGAACGACCACAGGTCCACGCGCTTGTCGCTGACGAGCTCGAACACGCCGTAGTCGTCGCGCAGGTGCTTGTTCTCGTAGGTGACCTGCGCACTGGCGCTCGCGCGCCGGCTGCGCAGCAGCGGCTGCGTGACGAACGCGCTGCGCACGCTCGCGCGACCGTGATAGCCGAGCGGGCGCATCTGCTTGCCGAGCCGGTAGCCCATGTCGGAATAAGCGATGCCGATCCGCGTCGACGCGGGGCCGACCGGCACCTGGTACATGGCGCGGTAGTACTGCTGGTTCGTATTGCTGGTGAGGCCGCGTAGCGAGAATTGATCGCCGAGCCGCAGTGGCGAGTTGACGGTCGCGGCGCCGGTGGCACGGTAGCGGCCCGTGACCGGATCGCCGTAGTTGTCGAGTTCGAGCGAGCCCGTGGCGAACGGTGCGCGCGCCGCATCGACGATCAGGTCGGTGGTGCCGGGGGCCTCGCCCGCGCGCAGCGTGCCGCTGGCCGTGACGCCCGGCAGTTCGTCGAGCAGCGTCAGGCTGCGTTCGAGATCGGCGCCGCGCACGACGTCGCCGGGCTGCAGCGCGCCGAGCGGCTGGCGCAGCACGCCGTCGAGCACGCGCGAGTTGTTGCGGAGTTCGATCCTGCCGTAGCGGCCCTCGACGATCGCGATGCGCACGATGCCGTCCTCGATATCCTGTTGTGGCAGGTAGGCACGCGCGAATACGTAGCCGCGTTCGCGGTAAGCGATGGTGATCCGGTCGGCCGCGGAACGAAGTTCGTCGAAGCCAAGATCGCGGCCGACGAGCTCGGCGAGCAGCGCCTGCAGCCGCGCCGAGTCGAGTACCTGGTTGCCTTCGATGTGGAATGCGCGAACGGGCACGCGCGCGCCGGCTTCAGCATCGGATGGTGTGGCAGGCGGGGACGCGTCGCTCGACGGCGGCATCGCGATTTCGGGCGATGCGGGCGCGGGAAGCGCCGGACGGACGGTTTCAACGTCGCGCAGCGACTGCCCGGCATTCGGCACCTGCGCGTGCGCGAGATCGGATTGCGACAGCGCGACGCCGACTACGCACGCGGAACGCAGAACGGAGCGAAGCGTGCCGCCAGCGCCAGGCGCGGAGTGGGCACGGCGCGCGGCCACCTGATTGCGGCCGGGTGGAGGGATCGCCTGTCGAGCCGGATCGCGGATGGCAGACAGACAGGTGAAACAGCGAGCGGTGCGAATTTCTGACCTCGAGCGTGTGGGCACCTGCCCCGGCACGTCGATGGTCGAACCGGTCAATCAGGATGCCGGCCGATGGTACGAAACGCTTTCGCTGTTGAATATTGAACAAGTACGAGCGGTCATCGATTAATGCTCAGTCTTGTCGGATTTTTCTGATCGGGACGTACGTGTGCGAAAAAACCGGACGCCGGCGTCCTGCATGGGGACGACCGGCGTGCGCACACATCGGCGTGATCGGGCGTGCGGGCCGGATGTTTCGCACACTTCCGACGGGCGGCGGGCGGGCAGCACCTGTCACGCCGCCAGTTCGTCGCGACAGCGTCAACCGTTCCTGAAAGTCTCGTGGTACGCGCTCAACGCCGGCACGCCGCCGAGATGCGCATACAGCACCTTCGACCCCGGTTCGAATTCCCCGAGCCGTACCTTGTCGATCATCCCGTGCATCGACTTCCCTTCGTACACCGGATCCGTCAGCATGCCTTCGAGCCGCGCACACAGGCGAATCGCTTCGAGCGTGCCGTCGTTCGGCAGCCCGTATTCGGGGCCGGCGTAGCGCGTGTCGAGCACGACGTCCGCCGTGGTGATCGGCCGGCCGAGATCGACGAGCTCGGCAGTGTGCCGCGCGATGCGCGTGATCTGCTCGTGCGTGCGCTCGGGTGTGGCCGACGCATCGATCCCGATCACGCGGTCGGCGCGGCCGTCGGCCGCGAAGCCGACGACCATCCCCGCCTGCGTGCTGCCCGTGACCGAGCACACGACGATGTAGTCGAACTTGAAGCCGAGTTGGGCCTCCTGCGCCCGCACTTCTTCCGCGAAACCGACGAAGCCGAGCCCGCCGAGCGGATGCTCGGAACAGCCGGCCGGAATCGGGTAAGGCTTGCCGCCCGCCTGCCGCACGCTCTCCATCGCTTCTTCCCAACTGCGGCGAATGCCGATGTCGAAGCCGTCGGACACGAGCCGCACGTCCGCGCCCATCATGCGCGACAGCTGGATGTTGCCGACGCGGCCGTACACCGGATCCTCGTAGTTGACCCAGTGCTCCTGCACGAGCACGCATTTCATCCCGAGATGCGCGGCGACGGCCGCGACCTGGCGTGTCTGGTTCGACTGCACGCCGCCGATCGACACGAGCGTATCCGCGCCCTGCTCGAGTGCGTCGGGGACGAGGTATTCGAGCTTGCGCGTCTTGTTGCCGCCGAACGCCAGGCCGCTGTTGCAGTCCTCGCGCTTCGCATACAGCTCGACCTTGCCGCCGAGGTGCTCGCTCAGGCGCTTGAGCGGCTGGATCGGCGTCGGGCCGAACGTGAGCGGATAACGGGGGAAACGTTGCAGGTTCATCGACGTGCTCCGGAAAGCGGTGGGCAGGGCGGGTAATCGGTTTGCTCGGGGGCGGCCGGCAGGCCGTGTTCCGACGAGAAAAATGATAGGCAGAAGCGCGAGAAATGAGCTTGCGAAATAATTTGCTGAAGACTACGTTATCGACGATATGAGAACGCGATAAACAATTTTGATTCGTTGAGCAGGAGGATGACGCAATGAAATTAGATCGAGGCAGCGCATCGCCGGCCGACGCCGCACCGGCGCTCGATCGCATCGACCGCGCGATCCTGCGGCAACTGCAGCAGGACGCGTCGATCTCCAACGTGAGCCTCGCGGCGAAGGTGAAGCTGAGCGCGCCGGCGTGCCTGCGGCGCGTCGAGCGGCTGAAGGAAATGGGGTTGATCCGCGGCATCGTCGCGCTGCTCGACCCGAAGCCGCTCGGTGCGGGGATGCTGGTCGTGATCGGCTTCGTGCTCGATCGCTCTACGCCCGAAGCGTTCGCCGCGTTCGAGAAGGCGGCGCAGAAAGTGTCGGGGTGTGTGGAGTGCCACGTTGTGACCGGGGAGTTCGACTACTTCATGCTGGTGCGCACGCGCGACAACGAGAGCTTCAACCGGCTGCACGCCGAACAGCTGCTGTATCTGCCGGGCGTGCGGCAGGTGCGTTCGTTCATGGTGCTCAAGGAGATTCTGTCGACGCATGCGCTGCCGCTGTAAGCGCGCGTGATCGGCGAATGCGCGCGGGACCGGCGCCGGGCATACCCGCCAAGCCGTCCATTTGCCGACAAAACCGCGACAGTCTCCCGACGCAATCGAAAGGGACCGAACGAAACACGCGCCAGCGCGTCGCACCTTCACGACGCCGAGCGAAGCGATCGCGTATGCTCGTCCGGTCGCCGGCGCAGGCAGCCACCGCAGCCGGTTCATTCGTGTGACGACCCATCAACGAGCGAGGGCAGCATGGCTAAACAGACGATGGCGGAATACCTGGCGAAGACGCTGGCGGCAGCGGGCGTCGAGCGCATCTGGGGCGTGACGGGGGACAGCCTGAACGGCCTGTCGTTCAGCCTGAGCCAGATCGGCTCGATCCGCTGGATGCATACGCGGCACGAGGAAAGCGCCGCGTTCGCGGCCGGCGCGGATGCCGCGTCGACCGGGCGGCTCGCGGTGTGCGCGGGCAGTTGCGGCCCCGGCAACCTGCACCTGATCAACGGACTCTACGATTGCCACCGCAATCACCAGCCGGTGCTCGCGATCGCCGCGCACATTCCGTCGACCGAGATCGGCCTCGGCTACTTCCAGGAAACCCATCCACAGGAGCTGTTCCGCGAATGCAGCCACTTCGCGGAGCTCGTGACGAACGCGTCGCAGTTCCCGCGCGTGCTCGCGCGCGCGATGCGCACCGCGATCGACGAGCGCGGCGTCGCGGTGATCGTGCTGCCGGGCGACATCGCGCTCGGCGACGGCCCGGAAGAAGCGCCCGCGTGGAGCGAATCGTCACCGCCGTCGATCCTGCCGGCCGATTCCGATCTCGACCGGCTCGCGGCGCTGCTCAATGCGTCCGACGCGGTCACGCTGCTGTGCGGCAGCGGCACGCAGGGCGCGCACGATGAAGTGGTCGCGCTGGCCGATACGCTCGGCGCGCCGGTCGTGCATGCGCTGCGCGGCAAGCAGTTCGTCGAATGGGACAACCCGTTCGACGTCGGGATGACGGGGCTGATCGGCTTCAGCTCGGGCTATCACGCGATGGAATCGTGCGACACGCTGCTGATGCTCGGCACGGATTTTCCGTACCGGCCGTTCTACCCGTCGAATGCGAAGGTCGCGCAGATCGACTGGAAGGGCTCGCAGCTCGGCCATCGTGCGCCGCTCGCGCTCGGCCTGGTCGGCACCGTGAAGGAAACGATCGCGGCATTGCTGCCGCGGCTCACGCGCAAGACGCAGCGGCGCTTCCTCGAGCACGCGTTGAAGCACTATGCGGCCGCGCGCAAGGGGCTCGACGATCTCGCGGTGGCCGAGCCGCCGGGCCGCGCGATCCATCCGCAATACCTGACGAAGATCGTCGACGAAGTCGCGGCGGAAGACGCGATCTTCACGGCCGATGTCGGCACGCCGACGCTGTGGGCCGCGCGCTACCTGACGATGAACGGCAAGCGGCAACTGCACGGCTCGTTCAATCACGGCTCGATGGCGAACGCGATGCCGCAGGCGCTCGGCGCGCAGGGCGCGCATCCGGGGCGGCAGGTGGTGTCGCTGTCGGGCGACGGCGGGCTGTCGATGCTGCTCGGCGATCTGCTGACCGCACGCCAGCTCAAGCTGCCGATCAAGATCGTCGTGTACAACAACAGCCTGCTCGGCTTCGTGTCGATGGAGCTGAAGGCGGCCGGCTATCTCGACACGAACGTCGACCTGAGCCCGACCGATTTCGCGGCGATCGCGAAGGGCGCGGGCATTTTCAGCGTGCGCGTCGAGCATTCGGAGAACGTCGAGGAAGCGCTGCGCATGGCCTTCGCGCATGACGGGCCGGCGGTCGTCGACGTCGTCACGTCGAAGTACGAGCTCGCGATGCCGCCGAAGATCGAGATCGCGCATGCGAAGGGCTTCAGCCTGTTCATGCTGCGCGCGATCCTGAGCGGGCGCGGCGACGAGATCGTCGAGCTGGCGAGAACCAACCTGCGGTAATGCGGTGCCGCGCGCGATGCTTCCGGCAGCGCGCGTGGCGTATCGCATCGACGAACGCGCCGGGGTGCGTTCGTCTCCGCAGGACGAATTGAACAATACGAAAACATGGCAATCGAGATTCGTGCCTACGAGGCATCCGACCTGCATACGCTGTCGGCCATCTGGTTCGACGCGTCGCTGCTCGCGCATCCGTTTCTCGGCGAAGCGCGGCTGCGCGAGCAGCGCGCGCTGATCGAAGCGGTTTATCTACCCCAGGCGGAAACCTGGGTCGCGTGTCGGGCCGGCGAACCGGTCGGGTTCATCGGGCTGCTCGATGGTTCGATCGGGGGATTGTTCGTCGCGCCGGCAATGCAGGGCCACGGGATCGGCCGCGCGCTGGTCGAGCATGCGCTCGCGCTCAAGGGCGCGCTCGATCTGGAGGTGTACGCCGACAATCGCGATGCCTGCGCGTTCTATGCGCGGCTCGGCTTCGAGGAAGTTTCGCGTCGTGATGAGGATGACGAAGGTTTGCCGTTCGCGAACATCTTGATGCGCGCCACGCGTTAAGGGGCGGGCCGGCAGGGCCCGTGCGCCGAGCGGCACGGCATCAGCCCCGCGAGGATGTTCCGGTGCGTTTGCCTGCGCCTGCGCTCAGGCCGGCGTCGCTTCGCGCCCGGCCGCCACCCACTCGCGCACGGCCTCGACGAACAGCCGCAGCGCCGCCGGCGGATGCCGGTTTGCCGGATAGTAGAGGCACAGCGCGCCGAAATCCTGGCTCCATTCCGGCAACACACGCACGAGCCGCCCGGCGGCGACGTGCTCGGCCACGCGCGATTCCGTCACCCACGCAATGCCGATGCCGGCCAGCGCGGCGTCGATCATCAGCCCCTGGTTGCCGAGCGTCATCGGCCCGTCGACATCCACGCTGACGCGCTTGCCCTTGCGGATCAGATCCCATCGATAGAGTGCGCCGCTTTCGAACCGGTAGCGGATGCAGCGGTGATCCACGAGATCCTGCGGCCGCTCCGGCGGCGCGTGTCGCGACAGATAGTCGGGCGACGCCACCGCGACGAAGCGGATCGTGTCGCCGAACTTCACCGCGATCATGTCGCGCGGCACGTCTTCATGAACGCGGATGCCGGCGTCGAAGCCGTGCTCGACGATGTCGATCAGCCGCGAATCGGTGACGAACTCGACATGGATGTCCGGATAGCGTGCGACGAACGCGGGCAGCACATGCCGGATCAGCGGGCGCGCCGCCGCTTCCGACGCACTGATCCGGATCTGGCCGGATGGACGGTTGCGGGCGGTGGCTGCGTCGTTCAGCGCATCTTCGAGATCGGCCACCGCGGGCCGCACGCGCAGCAGCAACTGCTCGCCGGCCTCGGTCAGCGCGACGGAGCGCGTGGTGCGGTTGAAGAGGCGCACGCCGAGCCGCGCTTCGAGGTGACGCACCGCATGGCTCAGCGCCGACGGCGATACGCCCAGGATGCGCGCCGCACCGCTGAAGCTGCGCTGTTCCGCGATCGTGATGAAGGTCGTGAGTTCGCCGATGCCGGTGCGGAGCATTTATGAATTTTCCTCAGTAACGCATGAAATGGTACGCCGATTGTTGAGCGCTATCCATCAACCTACACTGGCTTCCTCGGCATTCAGTCGAACCTTTTCATCTTCAGCAGGAGAGCGTCATGCAAAAACGCATGCTTGGTAAGAGCGGCCTCGAAGTCTCGGCAATCGGGCTCGGCTGCATGGGATTGAGTTACGGCTATGGCCCCGCGACCGACACCGCGAGCGGCATCGCATTGATCCGTGCCGCGTTCGAGCGCGGCGTGACGTTCTTCGACACGGCGGAAGCGTACGGCCCGTTCGTCAACGAGGAGCTGGTCGGCGAGGCGGTCGCGCCGTTTCGCGACCAGGTCGTGATCGCCACCAAGTTCGGCTTCGAGGACGGCCAGGCGATGAAGGGTGTCGACAGCCGGCCGTCGCATATCCGCGACGTGGCCGACGCGGCGCTGAAGCGGCTGAAGATCGATCGCATCGACCTGTTCTACCAGCATCGCGTCGATCCGAACGTACCGATCGAGGACGTGGCCGGCACGGTCAAGGACCTGATCCGCGAAGGCAAGGTCGCGCATTTCGGGCTGTCGGAAGCCGGTGAGCAGACGATTCGTCGCGCGCACGCGGTGCAGCCGGTCGCCGCGCTGCAAAGCGAGTATTCGCTGTGGTGGCGCGAGCCGGAGGCGCGGATCCTGCCGACGCTCGAGGAACTCGGGATCGGCTTCGTGCCATTCAGCCCGCTCGGTAAAGGTTTTCTGACCGGCGCGATCGATGCGAACACGACGTTCGCGGAGAACGATTTCCGCAATGTCGTGCCGCGCTTCTCGGAGGAAAACCGCAAGGCGAACGCGGGCCTCGTCGACCTGCTCGGCCGGATCGCGACCGACAAGGGCGCGACGCGCGCGCAGATCGCGCTGGCCTGGCTGCTGGCCCGCAAGCCGTGGATCGTGCCGATTCCGGGCACGACGAAGCTGCACCGGCTCGACGAGAACGTGGGTGCGGCGGAAGTCGTGCTGACGGCCGACGATCTCGCCGCGATCGAGACTGCGCTGCAGCAGATCAGGATCGTCGGCGAGCGCTATCCCGCGCACTTCCAGCAGCGGGTCGATCGCTGACCGGGCAGTCCGGCGGCCGATCGGGTACGAATTGATCAGCGGAATCAGGGACAATCTTCACGTCGCCTTAAGTTTGCGTTTCCTAGAATCGATTTGAACGTCGCTCTTCCTGCGACGGACCGATTCGTCCAGGAGGATGCGCATGCCGAAGCCCCGTGTCGCCGTAGCCCTGTTCCACGAAGCCGCCGACGCATCGAGGCCGACGGCGCAACTGCTCAAGGGCTGCCCATGATGTGGCCGAACGCGTGGCGTGTCTCGGCACTGTTCGTGCGCGAGTGGGTCGGCCGTCCGGCCGCGGTGGGCGCGTTGTGCCCGAGTTCGCGGCAGCTGGCGCGCGAGATGGCCGATGCGGTGCCGGATGGCGACGGGCTGGTCGTCGAGCTCGGCGGCGGCACCGGCGCGATCACCGCGGCGTTGCTCGAACGCGGTGTCGCGCCACGGCGGCTCGTCGTGGTCGAGCGTTCGCCGGCGTTCGTCCAGCATCTGCGGCGACGCTTTCCGGGCATCTCGATCGTGTCGGGCGACGCGCGGCAGCTCGAGCGGCTGCTGCCGCCCGAGGCGCGCGTCGACGCGATCGTGTCGTGCCTGCCGCTGCGCACGCTGCCGCGTCAGGATGTGGCGGCGATCGTCGACCAGTGCCACCGCGTGCTGTCCGCCGACGGCGTGATGATTCAGTTCACGTACGACCTGCGGCTGCCTGGCCGTCATCCGCTCGGCGATTCGGCATTTGTTGCCTGCGGCAGCCGGATCGTGTGGGCAAACATACCGCCTGCGCGCATCGTGACCGTGCGCAGCGTCACCGCCGAACACGCGGAATGATGCCGCTGCGCGCGGGGCGCCCGATCGTGGCGCCTCACTTGTGCCTTTCATAAATCCTTCTATACCTTCCAATTACAATTCATATTGCCGTCACATCAGGTTCCTACCATCGCCTTTCATTTCGAAAGCATCAATGGCGGGGGGAACCGGCAACATGAATCGAATCAAACTGGCGGCGCTGCTGTGTGCGGGCGCCTTTGCACTTGCCGGATGCGGCAGCGACGACGGCCCGACCAGCACGGCGCCCGGCCCCACGAAGCCGCTGGCCGCGCGCAACGTGATCTTCTTCCTCGGCGACGGCATGGGGATCACGACGCTGACGGCCGCGCGCATCTTTGCGGTCGGTGAAGACGGCGCGCTGACGATCGACACGCTGCCGGAAACCGCGTTCGTGAAGACCTATTCCAACGATGCGCAGGTGACGGACAGCGCGCCGTCGATGTCGGCGTACATGACCGGCGTCAAGACCAACAACGAAGTGATCTCGATGTCGCCCGACACGAAGGCGATCGAGCCGACCGCGAGCCTCACCGGCAACTGCGGCGCGAACAACGGCAAATCGGCGACGACGCTGCTCGAGATCGCGAAGGCGCAGGGGCTGGCCACCGGTGTCGTGACGACCACGCGCGTCACGCACGCCACGCCCGCGGCGACGTATGCACACGTGTGCCATCGCGACGCCGAGAACGACATCGCCGCGCAGCTCGTGCCGGGCGGCGCGGGCTACAACGGCGCGCTGGGCGACGGCGTCGACGTCGTGCTCGGCGGCGGCACGCAATTCTTCGTGCCGAAGGACGGCGGCGGCAAACGCACCGACGGGCGCAACCTGGTCAACGAGCTGAAGGCGAAGGGCTATGCGGTCGCGCAGAACCGCGACGACCTGCTGGCGGCCGATGCGACGAAGGGCGGCAAGCTGGTCGGCCTGTTCTCGTCGAGCCACATGAGCTACGACCTCGATCGCGGGGCGACCAAGGAGCCGAGCCTCACCGACATGGCGACGCGCGCGCTCGACGTGCTGCAGAAGAACCCGAACGGCTATTTCCTGATGGTCGAAGGCGGCCGGATCGACCACGCGCTGCACGACACCAATGCGAAGCGCGCGCTGCAGGACACGGTCGCGTTCGACAACGCGATCAAGGCCACGATCGACAAGGTGCGCAAGACCGATCCCGACCTGAAGAACACGCTGATCGTCGTCACGGCCGACCACGATCACACGCTGGTGCTGAACGGCTATGCGGCGCGCACCGGCAAGACCGAGGCGGGCAAGCCCGGCGTGCTGGGCGTGCTGCGCAGCTACCAGACGGGCGCGGTCGCGAAGGACGCGGACGGCGCGCCGTACACGATCATCGGCTTCGGCAACGGCGAGAACCGCGTGCAGGGCAGCCGCGCGGGCACGGCACTCACCGATGCGGTGACGGGCGCCGACGACTATCGCCAGGAAGCGGTCGTGCGCATGGACAAGGGCAACGAGACGCACGGCGGCACCGATGTGTTCCTCGGTGCGATCGGCCGCGGCGCGGATGCATTCCACGGCGTGATCGAGAACAACAAGGTGTTCGAGCTGGTGCGCAACGCGGTGCAGCTGTGAGCGCCGACCATACGGGTACAGGGGAATACAGGATGTCGACCATCAAGTGCATCGCGGCGGCGCTGGCCGTCGCGGGTTTCGCGTGCGGCGCGGCGCAGGCCGCCGGCCAGGCGAAGAACGTGATTTTCTTTCTCGGCGACGGCATGGGGCCGACGACCGTGACGGCGAGCCGGATCTACAAGGTCGGTGAGTCGGGACAACTGACGATGGAGAAGCTGGCTCGCACCGCGCGCGTCAAGACCTTCTCGAACGACGCGCAGACGACCGACAGCGCACCGTCGATGGCCGCGTACATGACCGGCGTGAAGATGAACAACGAAGTGCTGTCGATGTCGTCCGACACGCGCGCGGTCGCGCCGGGCAACGACGCGAACGGCAACAAGACCGTCAACAACTGCGTGACGGGCAACGGCCAGCCGGTCGCGACGTTGCTGGAGCTCGCGAAGGCGCGCGGCAAGGCGGTGGGTGCGATCACGACGACCGAGCTCACGCACGCGACGCCTGCCGCGACCTATTCGCACATTTGCCATCGCGATGCGCAGTACGACATCGCCGCGCAGGCGTCGCCGGGCGGCGCAGGCTACAACGCGGCGCTCGGCGACGGCGTCGACGTGTTGATGGGCGGCGGCCGCAACCACTGGACGCCGTTCGATCCGGTGGCCAACAAGCGCGGGCGTGCGGACGGCCGCAACCTGCTCAACGAGATGAAGGCGAAGGGCTACACGGTCGTCGCGAACAAGGATCAGCTCGCGCAGGCCGGCAACGGCAAGCTGGTTGGACTCTTCAGTTCGACGAGCCATCTGGAGTATGAACTCGACCGCGTCGCGGGCAAGGGCGAAGGGCCGACGCAGCCGAGCCTCGCGGAGATGACGTCGAAGGCGATCGACGTGCTGTCGAAGAATTCGAACGGCTATTTCCTGATGGTCGAAGGCGGCCGGATCGATCACGCGCTGCACGGCACCAATGCGAAACGCGCGCTGGAGGACACGGCGGCGTTCGACGAAGCGATCCGCGTCGCGCTGTCGAAGGTCGACCTGTCGAACACGCTGATCGTCGTGACGGCCGACCACGACCACACGATGACGATCAACGGCTATTCGAAGCGCGGCAACCCGATTCTCGACATCAGCCGCAACTATCGCGACGGCCAGCCGAGCAAGGACGCCGACGGCAACACTTACACGACGCTCGTGTTCGGCAACGGCGCGAACCGGCCGAACGTGCGTGCGTCGGTCGATTCGGCCACCGCGACGAACGAGGCGTATCTGCAGGAAGTGGGCGTGCGGATGGGCAGCGCGGGCTCGGAGACGCACGGCGGCGGCGACGTGATGCTGTTCGCCGACGGCGCGGACGCGAAGGCGTTCAAGGGCACGATCGACAACACGAAGGTGTTCGGTCTCGTGCGCTCGGCGTTCGGTTTCTGAATCCGTTGACTGCATGAGGAACGGGAACGACCGATGAAACGTCAGCTTCTCTGCGCGCTCGCTTGCGGGTGGGTTGCGCTGCCGGCCCTTGCAGCGGCCGATCTCGACGCCGTGCTGCTGCACGAAAGCCGCACGGTGTCGGCCGACGGCGTGACGCGCACGACGATGTATCGCGAACGGATGGTGCGGCGCGACGCTCACGTGTGGGTCGAACGCGTGCTGCCCGTCGCGGCGGCAGGTGGTCACGGTGACGATCATGACCATGACCACGACGCGGGCGCTCGCGCCGGCGTGCAGCCGGCCGCTGCCCACGCCGGCCACGCGGGCCACAAGCACTTCAACTTCCAGGCAGCCGCGCGGCACGTGACCTACGACGGCAAGACGGCGCGCATCGAGTACGTCGATACGGCGAACCGGACGGTCGTCAGCGTACCGCCGGCCGAGTACGAAACCACGGGCTTCGACGGCTCGTGGGACAACGCGTACTACGTCACGCCGCCGTCGCAGTTGAAGCGGCTCGCGGTCGCGAAGCGCGGCGACACGCCCGGTACCCGCTGGTACGAGCAGGCGGTCGACACACCCGGCGCGCGCGGCGTGAACCGGATCCTGTGGAACGAGACGCTGCAGGCGCCGCTGTCGGTCGAATACCGGAGTGCCGACGGCCGTGTCGTGCGCAAGCTGACCTTGACGCCGGCACCGGCCGCGCGGCGCGAGACGTTGCCGTGGCAGACGCTCGCCAGCTATACGCGCAAGGAATACGCGGACTATCTCGACTGATCGACGATTTCGACCGTCTGTACGCGGGGCTTGCGGTCAGGCCGGCCGGTATCGTCAAGCGATACGGCCGGGCCCTGGCCGATTTTTTTGCGGCCAACCGGCAGCCATTGCCGATGACACGCTAGAAGCGCGCGCCGTCCGGCACGCGCGTGGAAGGCCGCGACGCGATCCGCTTGATGTAGCGGTCGAGCGGTGTCGCATAGCCGCGCGCGATCGCCGCGCTCAGTGCGGCCGACAGCGCCAGATATGCAATCAGCAACAGCAGCTTCGTGTCGCCATGCGTGGCCGACGGCGGCCAGATCGTACGCAGCCCGCCGAGCACGATCAGGTGGAACAGGTACAGCTCATAGCTGAGCCTGCCGGCCCGGTGCAGCGGCGCGAGCAGGCGGCCCGGCACGCGCTCGCCGTTGACGTGCGCGCCGATCAGCAGCACGGCCGTGCCGAGCGCCATCGCGGTGACGCCGGCGACATGGCTTTCCGCGATCGGCCAGGCCAGATAGAGCGCGGCCATCGCCGCCGCGACGGGCCACTGCACGAGCGGCGCGGCCAGCCGCTGCCCGTTCACGCGTTCGGCCAGCAGCGCGGTGCAGCAGCCGATCGCAATTCCGTCGAACGACGCGAAGTACGCGTAGAGGAACCCGCCTTCGTCGCCGGCGTGCGTGAAGCGGTACAGGGGCCCGATCGCGGCGATGACCACCCAGAACGCGGCCAGCCGCGCGTCGCGGCGCAACGCGATGCACAGCAGCGGAAACGACAGGTAGAACACCTCTTCGACCGACAGCGACCACAGCACGCCGAGCGCGTAGTTGACCCATCCGTACGCGCCGATCAGCACGTTCATCCAGAACGTCAGCGACGCGAGATTCACGAGCCAGAACGACACGGCGATGCCTTCCGGCGCATGGTTCTGGAAGATCGGCACGCCGGCTGCCGCGAGGCCGTTGACGAGCGCGAGCAGCAGGAGCAGGCACGGGACGATGCGTGCGACGCGCGACACGTAGAACGCGCGCACGTCGACCGCGCCGAGGCTGCCCCAGCGGCGCCGCGCATTCGACGTGATCAGGTAGCCGGAAATCACGAAGAACATCGTCACGCCGTAGTTGCCGTTGCGCGCCACCGCATGCACTGCATCCCAGCCGATCAGGCGCGCAAGCGACGTGTCGCGCAGCGAGTAGGGGATGTTGAAGTGATGCAGCAGGACGAGCACGATCGACACGCCGCGCAGCAGGTCGATCCGCGCGTTGCGCGGCCCGGTGCTCATTGCGGCCTGCCCGGTTCGGCGAGGGCCGGCAGCGTCGCCAGGAACGTATCGCGTGCACGCAGGCCGGCATTCGGCGTCTGCCGCTTGTCGTCCTGCATCAGGTACGCGAACACCAGCTTGCGCGGCCCCTTGGCCGCCCACCCCACGAACCAGCCGTAAGCGTGCGACGCATCGTACTTGCGCCCCGGCGACCCGGTCCCCGTCTTGCCGTGCACGACCCAGCCGTCGGGCTGCGTGTCGATCAGCGTGATGCGCTCGGTCATGTCGAATGCGTGCGCGCTGACGGGCAGTGTCCGGTTCGCGATCTTGCGCATGAAGCCGATCTGTTCGAGCGGCGAGATGCGCAGCGACGCGTTGACCCATGCGCCCATCACGCCGTTCAGTTCGCCCTGCTGGCTGGTCACGTCCGCGTTGCCGTAGCCGAATGCGTTCGTGTACTGCTGGAAGCGCGCCTGCCCGAGCGCCTGCGTGACCTGCTGCGAGTACCAGAACACCGACAGCTTCATCCAGCGCGCCGGGTCGGTCGGCTCGCGCCACGGCGCGCCGCCCCAGTCGGGGTAGCCGGCGTGGAAGTCGAGCGTCGGTGTGTGCGCGTCTTTCAGGACGCCCGCATCGAAGCCCATCAGGCTGATCGCGACCTTGAACGTCGACGCCGGCGTCACGCGGGTCGCGCAATCGCCTTGCTGCACGAGTACCTGGCCGGTGGCGGCGTCGGCGACAACCGTGCAGATCGGGCGGGCATGAGACGTCGCGGCGGCCAGCAGGCCGGCGGCGAAGGTGAACAGCGCGCGGCGCCAGTGCTTCAAGTGACACTCCTTCGGGTGGGGTGGCGCACAGTGTATCGACGTATCGCCGTCTGTCGACCTGTCACGGTTGACGGGGCGGCCTGGCGCATCACGAGCCGCGACGACGGGATCGCGCCCGGATCTTCGCGGATATCGTGTGGTCACGCATGCAATGCGCCGCTGCTCAATAGCCGGCGATCGCGTAGTAGATCCCGAGGCACGCAACGGCGATGAGCGGGAGCGCGATGACGGTGAAGGCGATTCGACCGATGCCGCGCAGGCGCGTCACGCCGGCATACAGGCACAGGGCCCCGAAAAACAGCGTCAATGGCCAGTAGATGGCGCCGTAAATGACCGGGACGATCCAGAGCGGCAGGTCGATGCCGATGTCACTCATTTTTGCTTCGTCACGTCGACCCGGTGCCGGCCATCGCGGTCCATTCCGCAGGCGACCGACCCATGAAAAACTGGGTTCGCCATGTCGCAATGCCGAGATTGACCGCGCGGACGCTCACCACGTTGACGAGATCCTGTTGTCGCAGCCAGGCCGATGAGGCAAGCGCTGCGTGCGCGACAGCGGTCGCCCCGACCTTGTTCATCAGCGCCGGCGTGCTCGTGAGCACGGTGAGGGTGGCGATCGCTTTCGGTGGCTGGCCCGCCGGGCCGACCACGCGCGTGTTGCCGATCCAGACACCGCTCTGGATCACGCCCGGAACGGTGGATGTCGCACGCTGGATCTGGTGGATATCGGCCATGCGATCGTCATCGATCAGCCGCGTTGTGGCAAAACGACTGCCGACGAACAGAAGCAGGCCAAGGACGGCCAGGATCGCCCAGTGCTTCCGGCCAACCGGAGCGGCATCCTCGACGGGCGCCGCGACATGCACGACCCTGCTGGCGGTGAGCAGATCCTGTACGGACTGGCGGCTCGGCCTGTTGAAAACGAACAGATACAGCAATGCCAGGCCCCAGAAGAACACGATCGTGCCGTTTGCCGTGGCGAGCCATGCCATGCCCGGATCGTGAAGCGCGGGCAGGTCGATAAAGCTGATGCCGCCGAGTGTCAGCGGAACGGCGATCAGCGCGTACCGTGCCCAGGCGCGAACGTACCCGGGACCGGAGCCGTCGGGGGTGGCGCAATCGGCAACACGGATATTCATCACCCGCTTGCCGAGCGACTGGTGCCGATGCCCGCCCTCGAGCAGGCCAAAGTAGATGGACCCGATCAGGAAGCCGATCAGCCTTCCCCAATCGCCAATCGTCGACAGGGCATCGAAGAACAGGATCGCGATCGCCAGCCCGATCAAGCCGAGCAGGATTGAATCGATCGAAAACGCGGCGGTGCGTCGCCAGAAGCCGGCGGCGCCGTGTGATTTTTGGTCTGTATTGCGCTCCATTGCCGTGGCCCCCGATGCGTTATGTTCGTCGAGCCGTTCAGGCTCTTTGCGGCGCGCGGCCGCAGGATTGCATGGGCCGGCACCGATTCGATCGTGACAGTCGGATCATATCGACCGGCTCAACGCAAAATTGCAAACTATTGTGAGTAATGCGCAAGCGCGAACGGCCTTCATGCCGCCTGCGCTGATCGTCGATCGATCCGGGCGCGGCGCGGATTGCGACGCCGGACGGACAGCGCAGGCCTCGCGAGCGTATCGGCCCGGCGTGGGATCGAGACGGGCACCCGCAGACATGAAAGGCTGAAAGCGATTGTCGTGGATTCTCGCGAGGCCGTCGAACGCGTGGGTCGGGTTCGACGGGGCAGCCGCTGTCGCGCACTCGTGCCGCAAAGCGGCTCGGAGCCATGAAAAAGCCCGCCGGCAGGCTTGCGCCTGCGGGCGGGCAAAGACACCTCGGGCAGACCCGCGCGGGTGTCGCGTGAAGAACGGAGAACCGGGTTGCGTCAGAACTTGTGGCGCAGCGCGAGGCGCACGGCCACCTGGTTCGACGTCGACGACGGTGCGTCGGTGCCGGGGATGAACGCGTTGTCGAGGATCGAATTCGTCTTGTCGCCGGCGATGTGCTGGTACGCGGCCTGCACGTACACGTCGGTGCGCTTCGACAGGTTGTAGTCGGCCATCAGCCCGACCGAGTGGATCTTCGGCTTCGCGTCGCCGGTCGATGCGTCGTACTTCTCGAGCGACAGCACGTACTGCGCGCCGACCATGAACGCCGGCGTGATCTGGTACGAACCGTTCACCTCGAAGTTCTGGTACTTGATCGCGCTGACCGTCGCGCCCGGGGCGATGATCGCGCCCGGCGTGCCGAGGTAGCCGTTGCCGGTCGGGTTCTTGTAGTTCGAGTTCGTGTACGCGAAGCCGACCGTTGCCGGGCCGAACGTGTAGTTGATGCCCGCGCCGAACACGCGCATGCGCTCGGCGATATAGCTCGCGTCGTTCGCGGTGATCGCGCCGGCCGAGCCGTCGCCCGGGTGGTTCGCCTGCAGGTACGCAGCGCCGATCAGCAGGCCGTTGTTCTGGTACTGCGCGCCGAAGCTGTACGCGCGGTTGTCCGAGAAGTTCGTGCTGTTGCTGAAGCTGTAGGCACCGCCGAACTGGAAGCCGCCGAAGTTCGGGCTCGCGTACTTCACCGTGTTGTCGAGACGGAACGAGTTGTCGGTGTTGTCGTTGTCGAACGGGTGCGCGAGCAGGTAGCCGCCCCAGTTGCCGTTGGCCGTGGTCGGCGCGAGATAGTCGACGACGGAGTCGTACTGGCGGCCGAACGTCAGCGTGCCGTACTGGGTCTGGCTCAGGCCGACGTAGGCCTGTCGGCCGAACATGCGGCCGCCCTGGCCGAGCCGGCCGCTGTTCACGTCGAAGCCGTTTTCGAGCTGGAAGATCGCCTTCATGCCGCCGCCGAGATCCTCGCTGCCCTTCAGGCCCCAGCGGCTGCCCTGCGCGTAGCCGCTCGCCATCTCGTAGACGTGGCCGGTGCCGACGTTGTTCGTGTAGTTCAGGCCTTCGTCGATCACGCCGTACAGCGTGACGCTGCTTTGCGCGAACACGGGGGCTGCGAAGGTTGCCGTTACGGCGAGCGCCGTCAGGGTCTTTTTCATTGAGAGATCTCCGGGATATCCAGCTTGTATCGGTTGTCGTGGGCACGTCCGGCGAGGCGCACCCCGTCATCCGGGGCGACCCGGTGCAGCGCGTGCGGCTCCGGGTCGCGCAAGGCGCGGCGGCGCGGCAACCGGCAGCGTCGGGTCGTGTCTCCTCCGATGACACCGCGCATTCTTCCCAAGCCGAAAAGGAATCGAAAGCGAGTAATTTCGATGGATGGGATCGGGTTCGCCAATGGGGGCGCGACAGGCCGTTTCGATAGTCGAAACGGGCTGGGCGGCGTCGCGCTGCAACGCCGGTCGCGCCACGGCCGAACGGGGGGGCGACGCAGCCCGCGCCGGGTCGTGCGCGGGCGGGTGAAATCGGCCGTGAAGCCCGTCCGGCGGGCTTGGCCGGGTGCCCGGAGATCGATTGACGCTGCCGATAGCAATGATCGGAATTACTCGTTTCCCTAAACAAATTGGCGGCGGAAACATGCAGGCTGACCGGACGTGGATGCGTTCACGATTCGCCGGTCGCCGCGCATGCCGCGACGCACAAACAACAGATTCGATTTGGAGACGACCCACCATGCAGATTCGACGACTGAAAACGGTCCTTCTCGCCGCCGCGGCGATCCTGTCCGCGCCAGCCGCCCACGCGGCCGGCGGCGCGTGCGCCGACGGCAAGACGGTCCATTTCGCGGGCATCACGTGGGAGAGCGGGTCGTTCGCGACCGAAGTGCTGCGGCAGATCATGGAGAAGGGCTACGGCTGCAAGACGGACGTCGTGCCGGGCAGCACGGCCGCCACCGAAACGGCGCTCGCGCGCAACGACCTGCAGATCTGGGCCGAGCAGTGGACGGGCCGTAGCGAGATCACCGCGAAGGCCGTCTCGTCGGGCGCCGTGAAGCTGATCGGCGATACGCTGCCGGGCGGCACGACCGAAGGCTGGTTCGTGCCCGACTACGTGGTGAAGGGCGATCCGGCGCGCAACATCAAGCCGGTCGCGCCGGGGCTCGTGTCGGTCGACGATCTGCCGAAGTACAAGCAGGTGTTCGCGGACGAGGAGGAACCGGACAAAGGCCGCTTCCTGAACTGCCCGACGGGCTGGGACTGCGAGCGCGTGAACTCGCGCTTGCTGCGCGTATTGAAGCTCGACCAGTCGTACACGAACTTCCACCCGGGCACCGGTGCGGCGCTCGACGCGGCGATCGCGTCCGCGTACCAGCGCGGCGCGCCGATCGTGTTCTATTACTGGGGCCCGGCCGCGCTGATGGCGAAATACAAGTTCACCGCGCTGAAGATGCCGGCCTATAACGAAGCATGCTGGAAGACGTTGCGCGACGAGAGCAGCACGCACCAGTGCGCGTCGTCGTACATGGTGTCGCGGCTGACGGTCGGCGTGTCGAAGCCGTTCGCCGATGCGAATCCCGATCTCGTCGGTGTATTCGGCAAGGTGCGTTTTCCAATGGACTTCCTGAACCAGACGATCCTCGAGATGACGACGAAGAAGATCGACGGCGCGGCGATGGCCACGCAGTTCCTGAAGACCCGCCAGGACATGTGGAAGCAGTGGGTGCCGGCCGACGTCGCGCAGAAGATCGCCGGCAGCCTGAAGGGCGCGTAACCTGCGCGCGGCGGCGGGCCCGTGCCTGCCGCCGCCGTCACGCGCCTTCGCGGCGCGACGGAGGATCAACATGAACGGCTTCTTTCTGCACCTGTCGATCGCCGACTGGGTGAACAGCGCGCTCGAGACGTTCGTCGCGCAATACGGCGACGGCTTCCATCACTTCAGCGTGCTGGTACTGCGCTACCTGCTCGTGCCGCTCGAAGGCGCGCTGCGCGTGGCGCCGCCGTGGCTCGTGCTGCTGGTCGTCGGCGCGATCGCGTGGAATGCGACACGCCGTATCGGCCTCGGCGTGCTCTTCATGCTGCTGCTCTACGCGATCGGCTGCTTCGGCCTGTGGGACAAGCTGATGCAGACGCTCGCGCTGATGCTCGTCTCGACGGTGCTGTCGGTCGCGATCGGCGTGCCGGTCGGCATCCTCGCGTCGCGCAGCGCCTGGCTGCGCCGGATGCTGCTGCCCGTGCTCGACGTGATGCAGACATTGCCGAGCTTCGTGTACCTGATCCCGGTGCTGATGCTGTTCGGCCTCGGCAAGGTGCCCGCGATCCTCGCGACGATCATCTACGCGCTGCCGCCGCTGATCCGCCTGACCGATCTCGGCATCCGCCAGGTCGACCCGGACGTGACGGAAGCCGCGCGCGCGTTCGGCACGACGCGCTGGCAACTACTCGTCAACGTGCAGTTGCCGCTGGCGCGGCCGAGCATCATGGCCGGCATCAACCAGACGACGATGATGGCGCTGTCGATGGTCGTGATCGCGTCGATGATCGGCTCGCGCGGGCTCGGCGAGGACGTGCTCGCGGGCATCCAGACGCTCGACGTCGGCAAGGGCACGCAGGCTGGCCTCGCGATCGTGATTCTCGCGATCGTGATCGACCGGATCAGCCAGGGCTTCGGCCAGGAGCGGCGCGCACGGCGGCGGCTCGCGCAGCAGCGCCGGCAGAAGGGCGCGTCGCGCGTGCCGTACCGGTTGCCGCGCAAGGCGCAGTCGGCGGGCGTCGATTCGAATCAGGCGACGCAGTCGTCGCGTGCATAGGAACGGAGACAGACATGGCGACCATCGACGTCAAACACGTGTACAAGCTGTTCGGGCCGCCCGCCGCGCATGCGCGCGTGCTCGACCTGCTGCGCTCGGGCAAGCGCAAGGCCGAGGTGCTGGCCGAAACGGGCTGCAACGTCGGGCTCAACGACGTGAGCCTCGGCATCGAGTCGGGCGAGATCTTCGTGATCATGGGGCTGTCGGGCTCCGGGAAATCGACACTCGTGCGGCACTTCAACCGGCTGATCGAGCCGACGGCCGGCGAGATCGTGATCGACGGCAGCGACGTGATCAAGCTCGACGCGCACGGGCTGCGCGAGCTGCGCCGCTTCAAGGTCAGCATGGTGTTCCAGAACTTCGGGCTGCTGCCGCACCAGACCGTGCTCGACAACGCCGCGTATGCGCTGCGCACGCGCGGCGAGAAGCGGCACGATGCGGCCGAGGCGGCGCGCAACTGGCTGACGAAAGTCGGGCTCGACGGCTATGGCGATCACTATCCGGACGAGCTGTCGGGCGGGATGCGGCAGCGCGTCGGGCTGGCGCGCGCGCTGGCGGCCGATACGGACGTGCTGCTGATGGACGAGGCGTTCTCCGCGCTCGATCCGCTGATTCGTACCGAGATGCAGGATCAGTTGCTCGAGCTGCAGACGACGCTGTCGAAGACGATCGTGTTCATCACGCACGATCTCGACGAAGCGCTGCGGATCGGCGACCGGATAGCGATTCTGCGTGACGGTACGCTCGTGCAGGTCGGGACGCCGGACGATATCCTGTCGCGGCCGGCGGATGACTATGTGAGAAGGTTCGTGGAGAAGCGTTCGAGCGTGAATTGAACGATGGCCGTTCCGGGCGGGAAACCGGGGCGGGGGCATGAAGGACGGCACGCCGCGATATGCGGCGTGCCGTTTTTTTGCCGGTGCCACGGCGACGACTCGTGATCGTCTGCAAGAAGCCGTCTCAAGTCTCGTGGACATGCGCCGGTTCCGTCACGATCGCCGAGAGCCTTTCAGTGATCAGTAATCCCACAGAACCGGCACGAACCGGAATCCGTCGCCGTTCCTTGAGATGTGACCGATGGACGGAAACGCGACATGCGCGGCGGCCAGCAGCGCGCCAGTCTCGGCGGCTTCATTGAACAGCGCGATACGCACGGCGGCCGCCGTTTCAGGATCGTGCTCGAAGCCGTTTTGCCACTCGGGATGATCGAAGTTGACTTCGAAGATCGCATCGCCCGCGAACGTCAGCTTCTCGCCATTCGATGCGATGTCCACGACGCAGTGCCCGGGCGTGTGCCCGCCCGTCACGCGCGCCGACACGCCTGCGGCGACTTCCACGGTCTGGTCGAACTGGACGATGTTTTCGCCGTAGAGCGCCACGAACTTCTCGGCCGCCTTGCGGAGTGCCGGCGGCACCGTTTCCGGCATCACCGTCTTGCTGAAGTCCGGATTTTTCCAGAACGCCACTTCCGCGGCCGATACGTGAATGCGCACGTCCGGGCGCAGCCTGGCCCTGACGCCGTCGACGTTCAGCCCGCCGACGTGATCCATGTGCATATGGGTAATCACGATATCGGTGATCGCGGACAAGTCGATGCCGGCCGATTCCAGGCGCATCACCGACTTCCCGGCGCGCGTGAAGTATTCGAAGCCGTCGCCCACGCCGGAGTCGATCAGGATCAGGCGGTCGCCGCTGCGCACGAGCGCGACGTTCAGCGCCCAGTCGAACATGTCACGTTGCAGGAAACGGCCATCGAACCAGGCATTGCGGTCCGCTTCGCTCACGTTGGTGGACATGGTGGAGGTCGGCAGCGGCAGAATGCCGTCGCTGATCAGCACGACGTCGACGTCACCCACGCGGACGGCGTAGCGGGACGGCACGAGTTCGCCTGAACCTTCCTTGCCGAGGTCGGAGATAACCGGCTGAACATTGCGGGTGGTTTCGCTCATCATCAAGAGTCCTCTTTATCAAGTGGGGTAAGTCGCATTGCTGAGTGCGGTTCACGAGCACGACCACGAATTTCGCGCGTTTCGCTTCGCTCGCCTTTCAACCGGGCGTGAGATGGATTGTAGTCAGGGGGATGAAAGGCGGAAGCACCGTGAATGCACACATCGTGTTGTTCGACCGGCAACAATCGACGATGGGCGGGAAGCGAGAGGCAATGCGAGAGGCGGATGGATCGGCCCGCAGTTCAACGACCGCGGCGCCTTATATCCGAAGGCGGTTGATGGCAGCTGCGCGCCGCGTCTGCATGACCGAGACGCCGCACGCCGCAGGGGCAGACCGGATAGTTGGCGAGGGCGATGTCCCACACGTTGCAGTCGGGACGATCCAGGTCACGATTACGGATTAGCTCAACCCGCCAGGGCACGGCGCTGCGTTCTGGCCCGTGCGTCGTTTGCGCTTACGGTTCGATCGACCCATACCGTGGATAGCGCCCGCTTCTGTAATTCTCAGGCATCCGGCATTTCTGGTAACTCTGCATCAGCCGAAACGCGGACTTCTCCCGGTCTGTCTCGTCGCCGTCCTGAAGCCAGAGCGCATGGCTTTTCTCCGCGAGCACGATGAGCAGGCGCCGTCTGGCGGCCGACAACGCCGAACGATCCAGCAGGTCGCACACGAGATTGGCCGTCACCACGCCGAACAGCCTGCGGTACGCATGGCAGTCGTTCGACGCGAGCAGTTGCATCGCTTCGGCGAAGGCCGTTTCTGCTTCCTCCACCGATCGCTGCAGCGTGATCGCGGGAAGTGCGAGCGCCGTGATGTAGACGCGATCGTCGGCGTCGAACCTGTCGAGCGACGCATTCACGTCCTCCAGTCGTTCGAGCACCGCATGCTGGCGGTCGATGCGCCGGAGCGAATCGGCCGGGACGTCGTCATGCGCGTCCATGAGTTGGTCGAGATAGCCCATTCCCGCCTGCCAGTCGCCGAGATGCTCGCCGAATACATGCGTCGCGAGCGCCGCCAGTTCGACGAGATCCTGTTCCCCCATCGGGAACGCAAGCCGCTCCCGCAAGCGGGCCGCGACCGTGGTCGGCTGCTTCGTATGGTCCTGCCAGTCCCGTAACAGCGACTCGCGCAATGGCTCGTCGTGCGCCTGTGTCGTCTCCATGCGTTCCTCCGTTCGATTGCCCGAATGGTAGGAGCGAGGAAGGTGTGTGTACAGTGCAGGTTTGGCAGATATATGATGCATTTGATGCAAATCTGCGAGGAGCGCGGCGTTGAACCGGATCGACCTGAACCTGCTGCTGGCGCTGAAAGCGCTGATCGATGAGGAAAGCGTGTCGGGCGCGGCACGCAGTCTCGATCTGAGTCCGTCCGCGATGAGCCGGACCCTCGCCCGTGTCCAGGACGCGATCGGCGACAAGGTGCTGGTGCGCGCGGGAAAGGGCATGGTGGCGACCGAAACGGCGCGGCGGCTGAAGGAGCCGCTCGACCGCATCCTGCAGGATGTGGAACTGCTGCTCGGCGCGCAGCACCGGTCGATCGACGCGCAGCGCGTGTTCAACATCAGCGCGAATGACGGCTTCATCGATTCGTTTGCGGTGCCCATCATCGCGCAGGCGCACGATGCATGGCCGCATGCGAGGCTGCGTTTCCTGCCGAAGCACGAGAAGACCGTGGCGCGCCTTCGCAGCGGGGAAGTCGATATCGAAATCGGCGTGGTCGGCGAGACGGGGCCGGAGATCATGATCCGCAAGCTGTTCGACGACCGCATGGTCGGCGTGCTGCGAAAGGGCCATCGGCTGGCGCGGCGCCGGATGACGCTCGATGCTTATCTGTCCGTGCCGCACATCAGCGTGTCGCGCAAGGGACGCTTTCACGGGCCGATCGACGATGCGCTGAGCGAGCAGGGGCGCGAGCGCAACGTCATCGCGGTGGTGCCGAACTTCAAGTCGGGCATCGAGCTCGCCCAGCGCTCGGACTGGATCGCTCACGTGCCCGAGAAGCACACCGCCCAGGCCCGGCACGACGTCGTGACGTTCGACCTGCCGGTCGCGACCCCGGCGCTCGCGATCTCGATCATGTGGCATCCGCGCTTCGAACGCGACGCGGTGCATGCGGGGCTGCGGGACCTGATCGTGAACGTGTGCCGGCAGGTCGTCGACGCCACGAACCGATGACGCTCGGCGGCGGCGGCCGTCGAACCTGCCGGCACCGTGTTATTGCACGACCGTCTCACGTGGCGTCGATTGCACGCCAGCCATTTCCGCCCGCACCGCATCCGCCAGAATCAGGTCCGCGCCTTTCTCCGCGACCATCATCGTCGGCGCGTTGATGTTGCCCGACGTGATGTTCGGGAACACCGACGCATCGACGATCCGCAGCGCCTGCAGCCCGTGCACGTGCAGCGCCGCATCGACCACCGACGTTTCCGCGTCCGGCCCCATCGCGCACGAGCCGCACAGGTGGTAGATCGAACCCGACTGCTCGCGGAAATACTGCAGCATCGCTTCGTCTGAATCGACCTGCGGCCCCGGCGAGATTTCCTCGACGGTCATCGATTTCAGCGCCGGCGCGCGCATCAGCGCCCGGATCACCTTGCTGCCCTGCACGGCTTCATCGAGATCCTTCTGCGTGGTGAGCGCGTTGATGTGGATCTTCGCGGCATCTTCGGCGCGGTTCGACGCGATCTCGATCGTGCCGCGGCTCGTCGGCCGGCACGGGTTGAACGCGATCAGGAAGCCAGAATAAGGCTCGGGCTTGATGCTCGCGCGGTCGCTTTTCGGAATCCGGTACGACAGCGGGTTGAAGTAGAGCTGGATGTTCGGTTCCTGCGCACCATCCGTGCCGCGGAAGAAGCCGCCGGCCTGGTTCACGCTCATCGCAAGCGGGCCGCGCTTCGTCAGCAGGTAGCGCAGCCCGATCTTCATCTTGCCGATGAGCGTACCCATTTCGTCGTTCAGCGTCGGGCGGTTCGCCTTGAAGTAGAAGCTCACGCACAGGTGATCCTGCAGGTTGCGGCCGACGGCCGGCAGCGCATGCACGAGCGGCACGCGCTGGCGCGCGAGCAGCGACGGATCGCCGACGCCCGACAGTTGCAGCAGCTTCGGCGTATCGACCGCACCGGCCGCGAGAATGACCTCGCGCGTGGCCACGAGCGTTTCGTCGCCGTGCTCGCCCGCGACGACTACGCCGGTCGCACGCGTGCCGTCGAACGTCACGCGCCGCACGAGCACGCCCGAGCGCAGCGTGAGGTTCGCGCGGCCCAGCGCGGGACGCAGGTATGCGAAGCTGCTGGAGCAGCGTTCGCCGTGCTTCGTGTTCAGGTCGTAGATGCCCGCGCCTTCGAACTGCGCGCCGTTGAAATCGTCGGTGCGCGGCAGGTTCAACTGGCTGCAGCCCTTCAGGAACTCGTGGACGATCGGATGCACGTCGGCCTTCATCGACGTGATGTGGATCGGCCCGGTCGCGCCATGATGCTGCGGATCGGTCGTGCCGGCCGCGTGGGTTTCGAGCTTGCGGAAGTACGGCAGCACGTCGTCGTACGCCCAGCCCGGATTGCCGGCGTTCGCCCAGTCGTCGTAGTCGCTGCGCTGGCCGCGCACGTAGACCATCGCGTTGATCGAGCCCGATCCGCCGACCACCTTGCCGCGCGGGCAGTACAGCTTGCGATCGGCGAGCTGCGCCTCGGGCTCGCTGTAGTACATCCAGTTGTAGCGGCGGTTGTAGTAGGTCTTCGTGAAGCCGACCGGCACCTTGAACCAGAACGACGCGTCGCGTTCGCCCGCTTCGAGCAGCAGTACCGAGTGCCGGCCCGATTCGCTCAGGCGGTTCGCGAGGATGCAGCCGGCCGAGCCCGCGCCGACGATGATGTAGTCGTAGCTCATGTCTGTCCTTTGCGCTCAGCCCTTCGCGGGGGCGAGATCCTTCACGTCGACGGGGTGTTCGCCCATCTGCAGGTGAAGGCGTTCGCCGGTGTACGGCGTGTGACGGCGCACGACGTCCATGTCGAGCTCGATGCCGAGGCCCGGTTCGTTCGACGGGATGATGTAGCCGTCTTCCCAGCGGATCGGCGTCTTCACGACTTCCGCGTGGAAACCGCCCCACGTCATGATGCTTTCCTGGATCAGGAAGTTCGGCGTGCAGGTCGCGAGCTGGATGCTCGCGGCCGCGCCCACCGGCCCGTTGTACAGGTGCGGCGCGATCTGCGCGTAGTGCACTTCGGCGAGCGTCGCGATCTTCTTCGCTTCGAGCAGGCCACCCACGCGCGCGACGTTCAGCTGCAGGATCGATGCACCGCCGGCCTGCAGCAGCTTGTGGAATTCGTACTTGGTCGTCAGGCGCTCGCCGGTCGCGATCGGAATCGACGTGTGCTTCGCGACTTGTGCGATCGCCTCTTCCTGGCCTGGGGGAACCGGCTCCTCGAACCACAGCGGGTCGTACTTCTCGAGCCGCTTCGCGAGCCGGATCGCCGACGACGGCACCATCTGCCCGTGCGTGCCGAACAGCAGGTCGGCCTTGCTCCCGACGGCTTCACGCACCTTGCGGCAGAACAGCTCGCAGCGGTCGAGCACTTCGAGCGACAGCTGATGGCCCGAGTAAGCGGTGTACGGGCCGGCTGGGTCGAACTTGACGGCCGTGAAGCCGAGCTTCACGTTCTCGGCCGCGCATTCGGCCGCGAGGTCGGGATCGTCGTAGTCGTATTCGCCCTTCGCGTTCTTCGGGTACAGGTACGTGTACGAGCGCAGCCGCTCGTGGATCTTCCCGCCGAGCAGTTCATATACCGGCTTGCCGGCCGCCTTGCCGATGATGTCCCAGCAGGCCATCTCGAGGCCGCTGACGACGCCCATCATCGTGAGATCGGGGCGCTGCGTGAAGCCGCTCGAATAGGCCTGACGGAACAGCCGCTCGACGTGATGCGGATCGCGGTTCAGCAGATGGCGTTCGAACACGTCGTCGATGATCGGGGCCATCGCCTTCGGGCCGAACGTCGCCGAGTAGATCTCGCCGACGCCTTCGATGCCGTCGTCCGTCTTCAGTTTCACGAAGATCCAGTACATCCCGCCGACATGCGGCGGCGGCACGGCGACGATATGGGTTTCGAGCGAAACGATCTTCATGCGGACTCCTGGATGCGGTTGAGGCGATATTTGAGGAACGCGGCGGCGCCCGCGCCGCAGAGCGCGATGGCCGCGATATAGCCGAAATAGAGCTGGTAGCCGTGCGCGCCCGGGTAGGTCTGCGTCACGTAGCCGTTGATCAGCGGCACGAACACGTCCGGCGAATAGCCGAGCACCGAGATCAGGCCGATCGCGAGGCCCGCGCAATGCGTCGGCACCTTGCAGTCGTCGAGCAGCGACCAGTACAGGCCGCGGATCGCGTAGGTGAGGATGCCGATGAACAGCACCAGCACGACGAGCATCGCCTGCGGGCTGTGCGCGGGCGCGGCGATCAGCCCGACGAGGGACAGGGCGGCGAGCACCAGCGCCCAGAACAGCACGGACACCTTCGACACGCGGTCGCCGAGGAAGCCGCCGCCGATGCCGCCGACGGGGCGCATCCACAGCTTGAGCGTCGTGATGAAGCCGGCCGCCGTTGCGCTCAGCCCGAAATTGCCTTCGTGCAGGTACGCGGAGAAACTGTAGGTCGCCCAGAACACCTGGTAGCCGCAGAACACGATCGCCGCGACGAGCCACAGCTCGGGGATCGCCGCGAGCGTCTTCAGGTCGATCAGCACGTTGCCCCTGGTGCGCTTCGCGGACGCTGCACGGTCGCCCGTGCTTGCCTGGTCCTTCACCAGCGCGAGCAGCACGCCGAGCGCGATGCAGAAGAACGCGTACAGGTGGACGACGAGCTTGAAGCCGGCCGCATCGGTGCCGCCGCGCGCCTGCGTCACGTACGCGAACAGCGTGATCGCGATCGTCGCGAGCAGCGCCTCGACGAGGCCGCGGCCGCCGTCGAGCAGGCCGAAGAAACGGCCCTGTTCGTCGGGGCCCGCGATCATGTTCACGCGCTTGATCACGGCCGCCCAGAACGTGAGGCCGGTGGTCAGCCCCCAGCCGCCGAAGATCAGCACCAGCATGTCGAACGACGGCCCGGTCGCGTAGACGAGCCCGAGCGCGCCGGTGGCGATCAGCGAGAAGCAGATCAGCCAGCGCGGCGACAGGCGGTCGGCCAGCCAGCCGCTCGGCAAATAGCTGATCAGGAAGATCGTTCCGAGCGACGAATACAGGTAGCCGAGCTGCACGTCGTCGATATGGAAGAACTGCAGCATCGTCGGCTGGTACACCTGCCGCAGATACAGCATCGGGTAGATCGCGCCCGCGGCAATCACGAGCAGCAGCAGTTGCAGGTAGCGTTGTGCGCGGGAATGCGGCGACGCGAGGGCGTCGAGCGCTTTGTCGTGCAACGCGAGCGATGCGGCGGGTGTCGACGGTTGAGTCGGCATGATGTCTTCCTCCATCAGGCATCCTTGATATGGAGGCCTGCAGATTTCTTATGTTCTGGTTGAATCAGGGGCGGCGCGCGCGGCGTGGTGTTCTAGTGCGCGCGCCGGAAACGGGGCGTCGGCGTGACGGCGTCAGTACTTCATGACGACGAGGCGCGTCTGCGTGAATTCGAGCATCCCGTGCTTGCCGTCGTCGCCGCCGAGGCCCGAGCGCTTCCAGCCGGCGTGGAAGCCCTGGTACGGATCGGCCGGTGTGCGGTTCACGTACAGCTCGCCGGCTTCGATCGCGTTCGCGACGGTCATCGCGGTGCGGTAGTGCTCGGTGTAGAGCACCGACGACAGGCCGAACTGGTGGTCGTTCGCGAACCCGATCGCTTCGTCGATCGTCGTGTAGCGCAGCACGGGCATGATCGGGCCGAAGGTTTCCTCCTGCACGATCTCCATGTCCTGCCGCACGCCGGTGAGCAGCGTGGCCGGATAGAAGAAGCCGGGGCCGGCTGGGATTGCGCCGCCGGTTTCGAGCGTCGCGCCGGCCGCGATCGCGCGTTCGACCATCCCGTGGATGTGCGCGCGCGCCGATGCGCTGACGAGCGGGCCCATCCGCGTGGCGTCTTCCGCACGGTCGCCGATGCGCACGGCCGCCATCTTCTCCTTCAGCAGCGCGACGAAGCGGTCATGCACGCTGTCGTGCACGTACACGCGCTCGATCGCAGTGCAGAGCTGGCCGCAGTGGGTCGTCTTCGATGCGACGAGCGCAGCGGCCGCGCGTTCGAGGTCGGCGTCGGGCTCGATGATCGCGGGCGTCTTGCCGCCGAGTTCGAGCGACGGCTTCGCGATGTTCGCCTTGCAGTAGTCGAGCACCTTGCGGCCCGCGTTCACGCTGCCGGTCAGCGTGATCATTCCGACTGCCGGATGCGTGCACAGCGCTTCGGCTGTTGCGTGGTCCATCGTCAGGATGTTGACGACGCCCGGCGGGAAGCCGGCATCGTCGGCCGCCTTCGCGATCTCGAACGCGGACACCGGCGTGTGGTTGCTCGGCCGCACGACCACGGTGTTGCCGGCGATCAGTGCGGGCGCGACCTTGCGCAGCAGCGTGTAGACGGGGTAGTTGAACGGGATCAGGCACGCGACGACGCCGATCGGCTCGCGCTGCAGGAACAGGTTCTCGTCGGGGGTGTCGCTCGGGATGATCTCGCCCTCGATCCGGCGTGCCCACTCGGCGTGGTAGCGCGTGATCTGGCCCGCGTAGACGGCTTCGTTCGACGCGTCCTCGACGCTCTTGCCGGATTCCTGCGCGAGCGCCGCGCCGATTTC
>NZ_JAAGPE010000234.1:0-14946 GCF_017104605.1 Burkholderia sp. Ac-20384
CGCAAGCGCTCGACTTCGGGCCGGCGCCCGCGTCCGACAACGCGGTGCGCACGGCGCCGGCCGAGGCGGTCGGCCGCGCGGTGTTCGGCGAATCGAACCATCCGCAGCTCGAGGCGTGCTTCCGCGCCGCGCAGGCCAGCTTCCCGAATCTCTATCCCGACTACGCTCCGCGCATCGAGCGGCACATCCGGCAACTGGTACCGCTGAAGCTCGCGACGGTCGCGACGATCGGCGACGGCGCGCTGGAGACGGCGGGCAACCTCGTCGAAGCCGTCGCGGCCACGACGCGCGAATTCAACGAACTCGGCGCGGCCGACATGATGGCCGGGATGCTCGCACAGGCGACGCGCAAGGCCGGCATGTTCGAACGCTGGTTCGGCGCGGCGACGGGCCATGTCGACTACCGTGCGGCGATCGGGGCACTCAAGCAGTCGCTCGGGTTCTTCCCGCGCCGTACCGAGGACCTTGCCGCGAAGGTCCGTCATGCGGAAGAAAACCTCGTGGTCGTGCTCGCGGCGCTGAGCGCGGTGTCGGACGTCGTGCGCGCGCCGGACGATGCGGGCGTCGAGCGCTCGCTGTTCGACCGCCGCAACATCGTCGGGCAGGCGGTGCAGCAGATCCGCATGCAACCCGCGCAATTGCGCGGGCTCGACGAGCGCGTGACCGATCTGCTGTCGCGCGCCGATCACCTGATGAATGTCGTGCTGCCGGCGGCATTGGCGGCGCGGCCGCAACGCTGAGCGCACGGCACGAAGGGCACGAACGCGTGCGCGGCGGCGCGCGCGTTCGCTGGGCGGGCCGCGCCGCATCACTTCATTTCACGTGCACCGGCGCGAGTCTGCTATCTTCCCGGGCATCTCATCGCTTTCCCGCCGATTCTCCATGACTGACCGCATCGTTGCCGCATTCGATTTCGACGGCACCATCACGACGACCGACAGCTTTCGCCATTTCGTCCGCTATGCGGTCGGCACGCCGCGCTTCGCATGGGCCGGATTGCGCGCGCTGCCGTGGATTATCGCGATGAAGGCCGGGCTGATATCGCGTGGCGACGCGAAAGCGAAATTTGCGTCGTTCGCATTCGGGCCGGCGCGCGAGGACGCGCTCGATGCGCAGGCGCGCACGTTCGTCGACAGTTATCTGCCGAGCCTCGTGCGCCCGGAAATGCTCGAACGCATCCGCGAGCATCGGGCACGCGGGCACGAAGTCGTGCTGGTGAGCGCGTCGCCGTCGCTGTATCTGGAGAAGTGGGCGAAGACGGCCGGCTTCGATGCGGTGCTCGCGACGCGGCTGGCGTTCGAGCGCGGCAGCTTCGCCGGTCGGCTCGACGGTGAAAACTGCTGGGGGCCGCAGAAGGTCGTGCGGCTGCGCGGGTGGTGGGGCAACCGGCCGCCGAAGCAGTTGTTCGCTTATGGCGACAGCCGCGGCGACAAGGAAATGGCCGAGCTCGCGAACTGGTCGTGGATCCGCGGGCAAGGGCCGATGCCGCCGATCGGCGGTTGAGGCCGTTCGTTACGCGTCGGCCTGGGCCTGGCGTGTTTCGCGCGCCGGACGATAACCGCTCCAGCGATTCGCCCGCGCGAACGTGCCGACGTCATTGAAGCGCACGCCGACTTCACGCAGCGCCGCATGCGCGGTGCGCGCGGTCAGCTGGCGGATGTAGAACGGGTCGCGCACCACGAAGTGATGGATCGCGTGCGTGCTGCCGAAATTGAAGCAGAACAGCTGGAACGGCAGCATCCACCACGGGTTGAGTACCTGCGTCTGCTGAATCACGTTGCGCGAATCGATGTCGCCGAAGTAATGCATGTTCGAGCTGACGAAGTTGATGCAGAAGCTGCGCACGAAGTTCGGCCCGAGCCACACCACGGCCAGGAAATCGACGACGCTCATCACGCGTTCGACGACGGCCGGCACCGTCACCGGGAAGCCGAACGCATGCAGCGCGAACAGGCCGACGTGATAGACGATGAACGCGTGCCACAGCACGTAATACACGTGACCGACCGGCATGTACGACGACACCTGCTCGACGCGCAGCTGCAGGCGCTCGGACGGATCCTGCACCGGCTGCGCGGCCACATACTGCTTCACCTTGCGGCGCATCGCGGTGGGGCGCAGCACGACGGCGAGCATGCCGTCCGCGATCATCAGCAGCCGTTTCACGCCCCAGCGCTCGCCGTTGGTGATGCCGAATTCCTCGAGATCCGATTCGCCGCCCGACACCTTGTGGTGATGCAGGTGCATGCGCCGCCGCGTCCACGGGTTGATCGTGCCGGGCCGTGTGAGCCAGCACAGCGCCATCATCAGGTGGTAGGCCCACGGCGTCTTCTTGAAGTACATCAGGTGGATCAGGTCGTGCTCGAGTTCGTGGATCAGCGACGTGACGAACGCGGCGAGCGGGAGTGCGACGTACCATTCGATCGCGCCGCGCGCGTACAGCCAGGCGATCGCGAGCATCGCGCTCACCGAGACGGCCATCACGGTCGCGCCGACGAGGTTCTGGTTGTCGAGCAGCGGAAAGCGCGCGCGGATCGCGTCGCTCGCGGCGTTGACCTCGCGGCGGACGTACGCGACCTTGTCCGCGTCGTTGCGAAAGGCGGTTCGTGCGGGTTGGCTCATCGACCGGGATTCCTGCGGAAAGGGTGGGGCGCAATGCCGATGTGACAAGCATAGGCGCGCACCGGACCGCACGCGAGGGCCGTGGGTGCCAATGGCAGTGTCATTTCGGGCCACGATGGCCGGCCGGCGCGGCTAGAGTCTTGCCCCGGTGTCATTGCGGGCCAGCGACGCTACAATCCGCCGAAACCGCTTCGGAGTCCGCCGCATGGTCCTGTCCGTCCCGGATGCCGCGCGCCCGCTGAACAAGGCGACGGTGTCGTCCGCGTATGCGCTGTTCATGCTGATGCTGGCCGAGGAGCGCGGCATCGACGGCGGCCGCGTGCTTGCCGGCTCGGGCGTCGAGCGCGACCGGCTCGCGCAGCCCGATGCGCGCATCACGCCGCTGCAGCAGGCGGCGATCGTGTTCAACCTGCTCGACGCGACGGACGACCCGTCGATCGCGATCGAGATCGGCCTGCGCAGCAGCCTGACGAAAGCGGGACTGATCGGCTTCGGGCTGATGAGCTGCGCGACGCTCGGCGAGGCGATCTCGCTCGGTATCCGCTACCTGCCGACGCGCGTGCCGTTCTTCTCGGTGCGCCTCGCGCAGCTTGACGGGATCGTCGACATCGACGTGCTCGAGGCGTTTCCGCTCGGCCGGCTGCGGCAGTTCGCGGTCGAGAACTTCCTGGTCGAGACGGCGATCCTGTTCAATTCGCTGCTGTATCCGGTGCCGGGGCGCACGCTGCAGTCGCGTGCCGAACTCCATTTCGAATGGCCGGAGCCGCCGTGGTTCGAGCGTTATCGCGCTCGGCTGCCGCGCTGTCACTTCGACGCGAGCGCGAACCGCATCCGCTGCGACGCCGCGCTGCTCGACGAACCGATCGGCACCGCGAACGCGCACACCGCGCAGATGATCGTGCAGCAGTGCGAGGCTGAACTCGCGCGGCTCGGCTATGCGGAAAGCATCGTCGAGCGCGTGCGCAACCTGCTGATTTGCGGCGAGGGCGGCTATCCGTCGGTCGACGACGTCGCGCGCGAACTGCATGTGTCGGCCCGGACGCTCAAGCGCAAGCTCGCCGAGTACGGCGCGACCTATTCGGCGCTGCTCGACGAGATTCGGCTGCGCGACGCGCTGCGGCTGCTCGAGGGGACACGGCTGCCGGTCGACGAGATCGCCGCGCGCGTTGGCTATACGGATCGCGCCAATTTCACGCGCGCGTTCAAGCGGTGGACGGGCGTCGCGCCGAGCGAGCGGCGCTGAACGCGGAGCCGCACCGACCAGCATGGCGGGCCTGCCGAGTCAGGTCCCGCGCGCCACGACTTCATCAGACGATCGCGACCCAGTTCGCACCGCGTCCGCCCGGCACGCGCGCGTGCGGCGACAGCGCGCCGTCGTCCGGCGCGATCGCATACACCGACACGTATTCCGACTGTTCGCCGCAGGCGACGAGCCAGCGCCCCGACGGGGCGATCGCGAACCCGCGCGGCTGCGTCTCGGTGGCGGTCGCGTGCGCGGGTTCGAACGTGCCGTCTTCGCGGCGGCGATAGCAGAGCAGGCGGCTCGACGTGCGCTCGCTGACGTACGCGAAACGCTCGTCGGGCGTCAGGTGCAGGTCGGCGGCCCAGACGGACGGTTCGGCGGGCGCGGGCGGCCGCGCATGGCCTTGCGCGAGTTCGGCGACGGCGGGATGGCGCGCGCTGACATGCGCATCGCCGAGCCGGCCGGTGTCGGGATCGCGCGCGAACGTTGCGAGCGTGGCCTGGAATTCGCTGACGACAACGAGTGCTCGGCCGTCATCAGCGAATTGCAGGTGACGTGGGCCGAACCCTGCCGGCACGCGCGTTTCGCCGTGTTCGAGCGCGCGCAGGCCGGCCGCGTCTTCGACGAGCGCGAAGCTGAATACGCGATCCGAGCCGAGTGAGCTGACATACGCGAAACGGTTGTCCGGCGACACGATCACCGAGTGCGCGTTTGCGATGCCGCCCGCGACCTGCAACGGCGTGCCGTCGCCGTCGCGTACGTGCGCGGCGTCGTAGAGGCTCAGCGAGTTCCCGCCGTAAGACGCGCCGAGCAGCCAGCGGCCGCTGCGGTCGAGCGACAGGTACGCATGGCTCGCGTCGATCGCGGTCGTGCCGATGCGCACGAGCGCGCCGGTGGCCGGCACGACGCGGAACGCGACGATCGTCGGTTGTTCGCCGCGCGTCGCGACGTAGAGGCGAGCCCGGTCGGCCTGCGCGGCGATCGGCATCGCGACGTCGGCTGCGGGATAGCGGGCGAGCGGCGCAAGCGTGCCGTCGGCCGCGAGCGAGAAGGTGGAGAGATCGCCGTCTGCGGCATTCGAGACGACGACGGTCAGGCGGTCAGTGTTCGGCATGGCGGAGCATCGAAGCATTCGTGAAGGACTTGTCGGCCGGCAGGCCGCGCGGTGGATCGCTGCGCCGGTGGGTGCGCGCGAACAGCGCGGCGACCGCGGCGACGAGCGAAGCGATCGCGAGCGCATACAGCCCGCCCGTGATCGAACCCGTATGTTGCTTCAGATAGCCGAAAGCCGTCGGCGCGACGAAGCCGCCGAGGTTGCCGACCGAGTTGATCAGCGCGATCACGGCCGCGGCCACGCGCGTGTCGAGATAGCCCTGCGGGATCGGCCAGAACAGCGACGACGCGGCCTTGAAGCCGAGCGCGGCGAAGCAGATCGACGCGAACGACCATACCGGATCGTGCGACGTCGACGCGAACAGCCCGCATGCGGCGAGCACGAGCGCGACCGAGAGCCAGCGCTGCGGATGCTTCCACTTCGACGACAGCACCGCGAAGCCGTACATCGCGCCGATCGCGATCATCCACGGAATCGTGTTGTACAGGCCGACCTGGAAATCGGTGAGCCCGCCCATCTTGCGGATGATCGTCGGCAACCAGAACGTGGCCGCGTAGATCGTCAGCTGGATCGAGAAATACAGGAAGCAGAACAGCATGATCTGCGGGTCGCGCAGCAGCGCGGTGGCGCGTACCGGCACGTTCGAGCGGACGTCGCGCGTCGCGCGCTCTTCGTCGAGCGCGTTCTGCAGTGCCGTGCGTTCTTCGGCCGTGAGCCACGTCGCGTCGCGGATATGCGACTTCAGCAGCAGCCAGCTCGCGCCGCACAGCGCGACCGAGAACAGCCCTTCGATCAGGAACATCCATTGCCAGCCTTCGAGGCCGAAGCCGCGGATCGACAGCAGCGCGCCGGTGACCGGCCCGGACAGCACCGACGCGAACGCGGAGCCGCCGAGGAAGATCGCCATCGCCTTGCCGCGCTCCTGCGGCGGCAGCCATTGCGACAGGTACAGCACGACGCCGGGGAAGAAGCCGGCCTCGGCCACGCCGAGCAGGAAGCGCAGCGTATAGAACGACGTATCGTTCCATACGAACGCCATCGCGGCCGCGACGATGCCCCACGTCGCCATGATCCGCGCGAGCCACACGCGAGCGCCGTAGCGCTGCATCAGCAGGTTCGACGGCACTTCGAACAGCGCGTAGCCGACGAAGAACAGCCCGGCGCCAAGCCCGTACGCGGCCGCGCCGATGCCGATCGACGCTTCGAGGTGACGATCGACGAAGCCGACGTTCACGCGGTCGATGTAGTTCGCGATGAACATGATCAGCACGAGCGGCAGCACGTGCCACTTCACTTTCGAGACGGCGGACGCGAGCGGGTCGCGTCCGGGCAGGGCGGGCGAGGGCGGGTTCAAGCGTGTCTCCGGTCGGGCGGCGGCGGACGGGGCGGGTGCTCGCGTCGGCGTCTGGGTGGCGGTAGGTGTAGTATGTCGTCGTACGACATGGTACGCCTGAGTGCCAATGAAGACGTCGCGGGTTTACCCGAAAATTGCCCAGATATTGGGGAATTTTATGAGACTCGCTGGTTATTCATTCATGTCTGATGACATATGACATGAAATGAGTGCGAGCCGATTGTCGTGGTTTCGGTCGCGACCCGCACCGCACGCGAGGGCATCGATCGGGCAGCCCGTCCGGCGGCTGCCGCGGCATCTGCTACGCCATCGACACGACGCTGTTGAGCAGCGTCTTCACGAGCACGGCCTGCCGCGTCGCGCCCGTTTTCGCGAAGATGCCGCGCAGATGCGCGCGCGCGGTGTTCTTCGTGATGCCGGTCGCGGCGGCCGCCTCGTCGAGCGTCAGCCCGTCGACGAGCAGCAGCGCGATTTCGGTTTCCATCGGCGTGAGCCGGAACAACCGGTGCAGCATGTCGCGCGACGTCTGCGGCGACGACGCCGGATCGCGGACGAACACCGCGACGGCCGGCCGGTGCTGGCGGTCCTCCGCACCGCGGTAGGGCGCGAGCGGGCGCAGCAGCACGCTCAACGGCATCGCGCCGCCGGGGCGCGACAGCGTGGTGGCTTCGATGCGGGCGAGCGCGCCCGCGCGGAAATGCTCGAGCGCGGCCTGCAGCGCCTTCTGCAGCCGGCGCTCATCGAGCGGACACGACGCGTGGAGCCGCTCCTGGCGCACGCACAGCCCGTCCTGCTGCTCGATCAGCCGCTCGGCGATGCGGTTGCGCTTGATCACGCGGCCGTCCTCGTCGACGATCGCGGTGCCGACGTCGAGCCGGTCGACGGTGCCTGCGTACAGCGCGCGTTCGGCATCGAGCACGTCGAACGCCGCGTGCAGTTCGACCGCCCGCTGCAGGTGCGGCAGCAGCGTCGCGACCTGCGCGCGCTCGGCCGCGTCGAAATCGCGTCCGCCGTGCGCGCGGCTCACGAAGAACGCGCATTCGACGCCGCGTTCGCCGCGCAGGTTCGCGCCGAGGATGTAGCGCAGGTCGAGCGGCTGCAGGTACTGCCGGTAGAAATCGTGCGCGCGCCACGCGGTTTCGCCGAACAGCCGGTCGGCCGTGAAGACCTGGCCGGGGGGCTGGTCGAGAAACGGGCACAGCGCGTAGAACTGCTCGCTGTACGACGGTTCGCCGGGCAGCAGCGGGCCCTGCGCCGACGCATTGATGATGAGCCCGTGCCGTGCGCTGCCCGGATTGCGCAGCACCAGGGTCGTGAAGCTCGCGTCGAGCCGCGCGCGGACCGCTTCGAGGAAGCCGCCCCACGGGGTCGGTTCCGACGGGCCCTGATAGACGAGCCCGAGCCACGCGCTGAGTTCGCGCGCCGTCCACGCGGCGTCGTCGAAACCGTCGTGCGCGGCCGGGTCGCCGGGCGCAAGCGCGATGGGCATGCTCGTGTTCTCCAGGTCGGGATGAAGGGTTCCCGGACCAGCATACCGGCCGGCTGGCGGCCCGCGTCATCCGAACGGAGTAGGCGACACGGGCGAGCGGGCAACCGCTGGGCTGCCCGCTTGCGGCACTTACGCCGCGCGCTCGCGCAGCAGGTACGCGACGATGCGGTTCGCCGCTTCTTCCGGCGACTCGGCGACCGTGTCGACACGCAGTTCGGGCTGCGCGGGCGGTTCGTACGGCGAATCGATGCCCGTGAAGTGCTTCAGCTCGCCGCGCCGCGCCTTCTTGTACAGGCCCTTAGGATCGCGTTCCTCGGCAACCGCGAGCGGCGTGTCGACGAACACCTCGACGAACTCGTCGGGCCCGACCAGCGCGCGCGCCATGTCGCGCTCCGCGCGGAACGGCGAGATGAACGACACGAGCGTGATGAGCCCCGCGTCGAGCATCAGCCGCGCGACTTCGGCGACGCGCCGGATGTTCTCCACGCGATCGGCCTCGGTGAAGCCGAGATCCCGATTGAGCCCGTGCCGCACGTTGTCGCCGTCGAGCAGGTACGTGTGCTTGCCGAGCGCGTGCAGACGTTTCTCGACGAGGTTCGCAATCGTCGACTTGCCGGCGCCCGACAGCCCCGTCAGCCACACGATGCGCGGCGTCTGCGCCTTCTGCGCGGCGCGCGCGGCGCGATCGACGTCGACGGCCTGCCAGTGCACGTTGTGCGCGCGGCGCAGCGCGAAGTGCAGCATCCCGGCGCCGACCGTGTCGTTGGTGACGCGGTCGATCACGATGAAGCCGCCGGTGTGGCGATTGCGGTCGTACGGATCGAACGCAACGGGCCGGTCGAAGCTCAGGTTGCACACGCCGATCTCGTTGAGCGCGAGCGTGCGCGCCGCGAGATGCTCGCGCGTGTTCACGTCGATCTTGTACTTTGGCGTCGCGCTGGTCGCGCCGACCGTCTGCGTGCCGAGCTTCACGAGATACGGGCGGCCGGGCAGCAGCGGCGCGTCGTGCATCCACACGAGCGTCGCCTCGAACTGGTCGGCCACCTCGGGCGGCGCATCCGCGCGCGCGACCATGTCGCCGCGGCTGATGTCGATCTCGTCGGCGAGCGTGAGCGTCACCGCGTCGCCGGCGCGCGCGATGTCGCTTTCGCCGCCTTGCGTGATCACCGACGCGACGCGGCTCTCCTTGCCGGACGGCAGCACGCGCACGCGCTCGCCGACGCGGATCTCGCCCGATGCGATGCTGCCCGCGTAACCGCGGAAATTCAGGTGCGGGCGATTGACCCACTGCACCGGCAGCCGGAACGGCTCGTCGCGTGTCACGCGCACGGCGAGCGGCAGCGTGTCGAGATGCTGCATCAGCGTCGGGCCCGCGTACCACGGCATCCGCGCGCTCGGCGCGATCACGTTGTCGCCGCGCAGCGCCGACATCGGAATGCTGACGATCTCCGCCAGCCCGAGCTCGGCCGCGAATGCACGATAGTCGGCGTCGATGCGTTCGAATACGGCGCGGTCGTAGTCGACCAGGTCCATCTTGTTGATCGCGAGCACCACGCGCTTGATGCCGATCAGCGCGACGAGATGGCTGTGGCGGCGCGTCTGCGTGAGCACGCCCTTGCGCGCGTCGATCAGGATCACGGCGAGATCGGCGGTCGACGCGCCGGTGATCATGTTGCGCGTGTACTGCTCGTGGCCGGGCGTATCGGCGACGATGAACTTGCGCCGCGCGGTGGCGAAGAAGCGGTACGCGACGTCGATCGTGATCCCTTGCTCGCGTTCGGCCGACAGGCCGTCGACGAGCAGTGCGAAATCGAGTTCGCCGCCCTGCGTGCCGACCTTCTTCGAATCGACCTCGAGCTGCGTGAGCTGGTCGTCGAACAGCATGTTCGATTCGTAGAGCAGGCGGCCGATCAGCGTGCTCTTGCCGTCGTCGACACTGCCGCACGTGATGAAGCGCAACAGGTCCTGGGTTGGCGTGTGCGTTTCGTCGGCAGCGTGTGAATCGGGTGCGTGGTGCGCGAGCGCCTCGGGCGCGGTGAGAACGTGTGCCATCAGAAATATCCCTCCTGTTTCTTCTTTTCCATCGAACCGGCCGAATCGCTGTCGATCAGTCGTCCTTGCCGTTCGGACGTGCGCGTCTCGCGCATCTCCTGCAGGATGTCGTCGAGCGACGTCGCGTCGCTGTCGATCGCGCCCGTCAGCGGATAGCAGCCGAGCGTGCGAAAGCGCACCTTGCGCATCTGCGGCACTTCGCCTTCGCGCAGCGGCAGGCGCTCGTCGTCGACCATGATCAGCGCGCCGTCGCGTTCGACCACGGGCCGTTCCTTCGCGAAGTAGAGCGGCACGATCGGGATGTCGTGAAGCTGGATGTACTGCCAGATGTCGAGCTCTGTCCAGTTCGAGATCGGGAACACGCGCAGGCTTTCGCCCTTGCGCTTGCGCGCGTTGTACAACGACCAGAGCTCGGGGCGCTGGCGCTTCGGGTCCCAGCGGTGCTGTTCCGAGCGCAGCGACACGATGCGCTCCTTCGCGCGCGATTTTTCCTCGTCGCGGCGGGCGCCGCCGAACGCGGCGTCGAAGCCGTAGTGATCGAGCGCCTGCTTGAGCCCCTGCGTCTTCCACACGTCGGTGTGCACGGCCGAGCCGTGCGTGAACGGATCGATGCCGTTCGCGACGCCGTCGGGGTTGATGTGCACGCGCAGGTCGAGGCCGAGGCGCGCGGCCGTCTCGTCGCGAAACGCGATCATCTCGCGGAATTTCCACGTCGTATCGACGTGCAGCAGCGGAAAGGGCGGCTTCGCCGGGTAGAACGCCTTCATCGCGAGATGCAGCATGACCGAGCTGTCCTTGCCGATCGAATACAGCATTACCGGGTTCTCGCTCTCGGCGACCACCTCGCGCATGATGTGGATGCTTTCGGCCTCCAGCCGCTCCAAGTGGGTCAACATCGTTCGTCTCCTTGTTTCATGCCGGTGCCGCGCGACATGTGCGGCGTTTCGTGCATGACACCGACGGTATCGAGCGAGCGGCATGCCGATCTTCGTCCGGGTGGACTAAATCGCGGCACGGCGGTGGAGCGGATCTTTCCTTAGTCCACCCGGACGAAGTGGCGCGCGGCAGCGGCGCTTAAGGTGAGCGCTCGACCATCGGCGGAGAGAACACATGACGGACGACACACGTGCCACGCAATTGCTTTCGGGCCAGACCTGGGCCGATTTCTGCGACACCCTGAAACGCAGCGGACAACAGATCCTGCGCGCCGAGGCGCCGGACGATCCGCTGACGCGTGCGGAAGGATTCCGCTACCTGAGCCGGCTGATGCGCATCGCGCTCGAAATGCACGTCGAGTTCGCGGACGGCGCCTGGCCCGGCTTTTTCTCGCCGTCGCACGAGACCGCGAAGATCGGCGCCGACAATCCCGACAACCTGTACCAGTACGCGCGTCTCGACGGCCGCTGCGAATACCGCGTGACGGGGCGGCGCGGCACGGTGGCCTATCTGAGCTTCGGCACGCAGAAGGGCGGCTACGAGACCGACGGCAAGATGCTGCAGACGGGCTTTCTCGATGCGAAGCAGCTCGAGATCGCGCCGGACGGCAGTTTCGAGATCGTGCTGAGCGAAACGCCGCGTGCGGGCAACTGGGTGCGCATGGAGCCGGGCACCAACGCGTTGCTGGTGCGCCAGACCTTCCTCGACCGTCGTGCGGAAACGCCGGCGCAGCTGAAGATCGAGCGCATCGGCGCCGACGATCGCCCGGCGCCGCTCGACCCGCTCGTGCTGCAGGGCGGCCTCACGCGCGCCGCGCAGTTCGTCGAGCAGACGTCGAAGCTGTTCGCGGACTGGGCCGCGAGCTACCGGTCGCACGTGAACGCGCTGCCGCCCGCCGACCAGGCGCTGTGCCAGTCGGTCGGCGGCGATCCGAACATCTACTACTACCACTCGTGCTGGGCGCTGGCCGACGACGAAGCGCTCGTGATCGACGTCGACTCGGTGCCCGACTGCGACTTCTGGAACGTGCAGCTCAACAACTACTGGATGGAGTCGCTCGATTACCGGCACTTCGATATCTGCGTGAACAAGCACAGCGCACGGCTGAATGCGGACGGCGGCGTGACGGTGGTCGTCGCGGCCGCGCGGCCGGGTGACGCGAACTGGCTCGATACGGCCGGGCATCGCACCGGCACGATCTGCTGGCGCTGGGTCGGCGCCGCGCAGCCGGTGCATCCGCGCACGCGGGTCGTCAAGCTTGCAACGCTGAAGGAGGCCGCATGAACGCGCCGCTTGACCGGATCCGCACGCTGCTCGCGGCCGACGGGCTGATCGCCGAAGCCGTGTCGCGCACGGGCGGACTGACCGCGTTCGGTGACGGGCCGTATCGCGAGGCGCTCGACGTGATGTGCGCGTCGCTGATCGAAGAAGCGAAGCTGTCCGCGCGCGGCGCGGAGATGATGCGCGAGAAGCTCGTCGGCCAGCTCGTGAACCGGCTCGTTATCGAGTATTACGTCCGGCGTCATCCGGAGATCGCGGACATCGCGATCGACGATCCGCTCGTGATCGTCGGCCTGCCGCGCACGGGGACGACGCTGCTGCAGCGCCTGCTGGCCGTCGACCCGCGCTTCCATACGGCCGCGTGGTGGGAAACCCGCTACCCGGCGCCGCTCGCGGGCGAGACGCTTGCCGAACCGGCGGTCCGCATCGCGCGTGCGCAGGCCGAGGTCGCGACGATGATCGACTGCATCCCGCAGATCCTGACGATCCATCCGCTCGATGCGATGCTCGCCGACGAGGAGTTCATGCTGATGGAGCATTCGTTCGTGTGCGCGATGGATTCGTACGCGAACGTGCCGCGCTACACGGCGTGGCTCGCGCAGCAGGATCTCACGCCGGTCTATACGTACCTGAAGCGGATGCTGCAGTTCCTGCAGTGGCAGAAGGCGCAACGCGGCGTCGCGCCGGCCGCGCGCTGGCTGCTGAAGACGCCGCAGCACCTGCACGCGCTCGACGTGCTGTGCCGGGTGTTTCCGCGCGCGCAGGTCGTGCTCACACACCGCGATCCGGCGCAGACGATTCCGTCGATGGCGAGCATGGCGCACACGTTGTGGCAGATGTATGCGGACGATCCCGATCCGCTCGCCGTCGGCGCGCAGTGGAACGCGGGGATGGCGCGCGCGATCGGCGCGGCGATGGCCGCGCGCGACGCGCTGCCGGCCGACCGGTTCCTCGACGTGCGCTTCGAGGACACGGTGTCGAATCCGCTCGGCGTGGCCGAGGCCGTGTACGCGTTTGCCGGGATGCCGCTCGACGCGCGGCAGCGCACGGCGATGACGGACTGGATGGCGCGCAACGGCCGCGACAAGCGTGCCGCACACGACTATTCGATCGCGCGCTTCGGCTTCACAGATGCGCAGCTCGCGCGCGACTTCGCCGCGTATCGCGCGCGGCACCTGCGGGCGGCAAGCTGACGGCCATTGCTCGCCAGATCAACGACAACCAGGAGACAACCCATGTTGCTGAAAGACAAGATCGTCGTGATTTCCGGAATCGGGCCGGGGCTCGGCGTGAAGCTCGCTGTCGAGGCTGCACGCGAGGGCGCGCGCGGCGTGGTCGTCGCGGCGCGCACGATGGAAAAGCTCGACGACGCCGAAGCGCGAATCCATGCACTCGGCGTCGATTGCGACGTGCTGAAGGTGAAGACGGACATCACCGACCGCGCACAATGCCGGCAGCTCGCGACGCAGGCCGTCGAGCGTTTCGGCCGGATCGACGCGCTCGTGAACAGCGCATTCGTGCACGGCACGTTTCCGGAACCGGTGGAGGAGGCCGATCTCGATGGCTGGCGCGCGGTGTTCGACACCAACGTGTTCGGCACGATGGCGCTCACGCAGGAAGTCGTGCCGCACATGAAGCGACACAAGCGCGGCGCGATCGTGATGATCAACACGCAGGCGACCCGCAAGCCGTTTGCAGGGGAAGGCGGTTACGCTGTATCGAAGGGCGCGCTCGCGGTTGCGGCAAAATACCTGGCGCGAGAACTCGGCATGCACGGCATTCGCGCGAACAGCATCCACATGGGGTGGATGTGGGGCGTGCCGACCCAGACGTATTTCCGGCAGGCGGCCGCCGAGTACGGGATGACGGAAGAGCAGATCATCGCGCCGATCGCATCGAACATCGCGCTCGCGAAGCTGCCGACCGACGACGATTGCGCGCGTGCCGCGCTGTTCCTCGCGTCGGACTACGCGAACGCGGTGACGGGCGCGACGCTCGACGCGAACGGCGGCGATTTCATGCCCTGACGATGGAGCAAGGGAACATGCAGGACAACCACGAAACACAACATTTCTTTGCGTTCAACGGTGACGCGGACGGGCTGTGCGCGCTTCAGCAACTGCGGCTCGCGGAGGGTGTGCACGGCACGCTCGTGACCGGCGTGAAGCGCGACATCAAGCTGCTCGAGCGGATCGATGCGCGGGCGGGCGACATCGTCACCGTGCTCGACGTGTCGCACGACCAGAATCGCGACGCGTGCGCACGGCTTCTGCGCGACGGCGCGACGGTCCGCTATTTCGACCATCACTTCGCGGGCGAGCTGCCCGACGATCCGCGCTTCGACGCGCATATCGACACGGCAGCCGACGTCTGCACGAGCGCGATCGTGAACCGCTATCTCGGTGGCCGGCATGTGCGCTGGGCGATCGTCGCGGCGTTCGGCGACGAGTTGCCGGCGCTCGGCCATGCGCTCGCGCGCGAGCACGGGATGGGCGACGCCGAGCGCGACACGCTCGCCGAACTTGGGCTCTACCTGAACTACAACGCGTACGGCGAGTGTGTCGGCGATCTGCATTTCGACCCGGCCGCGCTCGCCGACGCGATGCTGCCGTGCGTCGACCCGCTCGATTTCGTGCGCGAGACGGCCGTATTCGCCGCGCTGCGCGACGGCTACCGCGACGACATGGCGCGCGCGTGCGCACTCGCGCCGCTGCGCGAGGTGCCCGGTGCGACGCTGGTCCGGATGCCTGATCATCCGTGGGCGCGGCGCGCGACGGGCATGCTCGCGTGGAGCATCCCGTGGCTGATCCCGATGATCGAGCACCTGTTCGGCGTGCAGTTCCTGCCGCCGTCCG
>NZ_JAAGPE010000235.1:0-14902 GCF_017104605.1 Burkholderia sp. Ac-20384
GAGACGGGTGCTCTGCCGGTCGCGGCGCGGCCAGACGCCGGCTCGGGGGCGCAGCGGGCGTGCCCGACGGGGCCGGCCGGACCAGGGCGAAAGGGCTGCTGCGGCGCGCGTCCGGCGAGCCGGCCGTACCCCGGCCCTGTTATGTAACCGTCATTTACACTTGGCGGCCCGGTGCAGCGTTTACAATAAGCGGGATCGAACGACAGGCGGGCGCATGGCCCGTCCTCTTTATACGGATTCATGGCAAAAGCTCCTTATTCCGCCCAGGCACAGGCGTTGCCGCACCGGATGTCGAAGCTCCTCACGGAGATCCGCTGGATTCTCCAGGTCGCGCTCTGCGCATTTCTGGTGATGGCCCTGCTGAGCTACAGCCGGCGCGATCCGAGCTGGACGCACGCCGCCCAGGTGGACCACATCACGAACTGGGCCGGCCGCGTCGGCGCCTGGACGGCCGACATCATCCTGCTGCTGTTCGGCCTGTCGGCCTACTGGTTGATCGTGCCGCTCGCGCGGCGCATCGCCGTCAACTATCGCCGCATCACGCGCCATGAGGCGGTCCCGGACGAACCCGAGCGGCCGATTGGCTGGCTCACCGAAATCCTCGCGTTCGTGCTCGTCGTGCTGGCATGCGACGGCATCGAGGCGCTGCGCATGTGGTCGCTGAAGGTGCAGTTGCCGCGTGCGCCGGGCGGCGTCGTCGGCGAGGCCGTCGCGGGCGCGATGTCGCACGCGTTCGGTTTCACGGGCGGCACGCTGCTGCTGCTGATCGCACTGGCGATCGGCCTGTCGCTGTATTTCCGCTTCTCTTGGCTGTCGGTCGCCGAGCGTGTCGGCGGCGCGATCCTGTCCGCCGTCAACGTCGCGAAGCTGCGCCGTGAGGCCGAGCGCGACCGCAAGCTCGGCGAGGCCGCGGCCGTGCGCCGCGAAGGCAAGGTCGAAGAAGAGCGCGTGCGCATCGAGGATCACGAGCCCGTGACGATCGTGCCGCCGGTCGTCACGCCGGCGAAGTCCGAGCGCGTCGAGCGCGAGCGCCAGGTGCCGCTCTTCACCGACCTGCCGGGCGATTCGACGCTGCCGGCGGTGTCGCTGCTCGATCCTGCGCCGAAGGCGCAGGAGGCGATTTCCGCCGACACGCTCGAATTCACGTCGCGCCTGATCGAGAAGAAGCTGAAGGACTTCGGCGTCGAGGCGAGTGTCGTCGCCGCGTATCCGGGCCCGGTCGTCACGCGCTACGAGATCGAGCCGGCCACCGGCGTGAAGGGCAGCCAGATCGTCAACCTCGCGAAGGATCTCGCGCGCTCGCTGTCGCTCGTGTCGATCCGCGTCGTCGAGACGATTCCCGGCAAGAACTACATGGCGCTCGAGCTGCCGAACCAGCGCCGCCAGACGGTCCATCTGTCCGAGATCATCGGTTCCGAGGTGTACGCGGCTGCTTCGTCGGCGCTGACGCTGAGCCTCGGCAAGGACATCGGCGGCAAGCCGGTGTGCGCGGATCTCGCGAAGATGCCGCACCTGCTGGTGGCCGGCACGACCGGTTCGGGCAAGTCGGTCGGGATCAACGCGATGATCCTGTCGCTGCTGTATAAAGCGACCGCCGAACAGGTGCGCCTGATCCTGATCGATCCGAAGATGCTCGAAATGAGCGTCTACGAAGGCATTCCGCACCTGCTGTGCCCGGTCGTCACCGACATGCGCCAGGCCGGCAACGCGCTGAACTGGACGGTCGCGGAGATGGAGCGCCGCTACAAGCTGATGAGCAAGCTCGGCGTGCGCAATCTCGCGGGCTACAACAACAAGATCGACGAGGCCGCGAAGCGCGAGGAGAAGCTGCCGAATCCGTTCAGCCTGACGCCGGAAGATCCCGAGCCGCTCGGCCGCCTGCCGAACATCGTCGTCGTGATCGACGAGCTGGCCGACCTGATGATGGTCGTCGGCAAGAAGGTCGAGGAACTGATTGCACGGATCGCGCAGAAGGCGCGCGCGGCCGGCATCCACCTGATCCTCGCGACGCAGCGTCCGTCGGTCGACGTGATCACCGGCCTCATCAAGGCCAACGTGCCGACGCGGATCGCGTTCCAGGTGTCGTCGAAGATCGACTCGCGCACGATTCTCGACCAGATGGGCGCCGAATCGCTGCTCGGGATGGGCGACATGCTGTATCTGGCGCCGGGCACCGGGCTGCCGGTGCGCGTGCACGGCGCGTTCGTCGCGGATGACGAAGTGCACCGCGTCGTCGAGAAGCTCAAGGAGCAGGGCGAGCCGAACTACATCGAGGGCTTGCTCGAAGGCGGCACCGCCGACGGCGACGAGGGCTCGGCCGGTGCGGGAACCGGCGAAGGCGGCGACGAGTCTGATCCGCTGTACGACCAGGCGGTCGAGATCGTCATCAAGAACCGCCGCGCGTCGATCTCGCTCGTGCAGCGCCACCTGCGGATCGGCTATAACCGCGCGGCGCGGCTGCTCGAGCAGATGGAGCAGTCGGGGCTCGTGTCGGCGATGTCGTCGAGCGGCAACCGCGAAATTCTTGTGCCGGCGCGCGACGCGGAATGAGTCCGCGGCGTTCGCAGCGCCGGCCACCCAGGGAGAAAACCGCAATATGCAGCAACATTCGTTCGCAATGTCCCTTCGTTCGACGCGGCGCTGGCTCGGCGCGGCGCTCGCCGGCGCATCGCTGATGCTCGCGGCGACGCACGCGTTCGCGGGCGGCACCGAGCAACTTAAGGCGTTCGTGTCGCAGGTGCGTTCGGCGAAGGGCGACTTCACGCAGCAGATCGTCAAGGCGCCGGCGAAGGGCGCAAGCGCCGTGCAGGCCGTGCCAAAGCCCACCGACAACTCGAGCGGCACGTTCGTGTTCGCGCGCCCGGGCAAGTTCATCTGGACGTACCAGAAGCCTTACCAGCAGGTACTGCAGGCCGACGGCGAGAAGCTTTACGTATACGACCGCGACCTGAACCAGGTCACCGAGCGCAAGCTGAACGGCGCGCTGGGCGCGAGCCCGGCCGCGATCCTGTTCGGCAGCAACGATCTCGACAAGAACTACACGCTGCGCGATGCCGGCGAGAAGGGCGGCATCGAGTGGCTCGAGATGCTGCCGAAGGCGCAGGACACGCAGTTCCAGCGGATCGGCATCGGCTTCAGGAACGGCACGCTCGCCGCGATGGAGCTGCATGACGTGTTCGGCAACGTCACGCTGCTGACGTTTACGAACATCCAGACGAATCCGCCGCTGAAGGGCGATACGTTCAAGTTCGTCGTGCCGAAGGGCGCCGACGTAATTACCGGCTGACCGGCGCCGCGCGCTGCTCTTCCGCAACGGGCCTGCCGGCGACGGCAGGCCCGTGTTGTTTCTGGGCGCAGGCACCAGGCACGGCGGTGCTTTCGCGCCGCTGTCATAATGTCGGGTCCGGCGGCCGGTTCGGCCGCCATTGTTTGATGTGGAGCGAGGGTTCATGTCCGACCTGTTTCAAGTCGAGCCGCGCCGCCCGCTCGCCGAGGCGCTGCGGCCGAAGACGCTCGCCGAGGTGATTGGCCAGACGCATTTGCTGGGCGAAGGCAAGCCGCTGCGGCTCGCGTTCGAATCGGGCAAGCCGCATTCGATGATCCTGTGGGGGCCGCCCGGCGTCGGCAAGACGACGCTCGCACGGCTCACCGCGCTCGCGTTCGACTGCGAGTTCATTGCGCTGTCCGCGGTGCTCGGCGGCGTGAAGGACATCCGCGAGTCGATGGAGCAGGCAAAGGACACGCTGAACCGCACCGGCCGCCACACGATCCTGTTCGTCGACGAAATCCACCGCTTCAACAAGGGGCAGCAGGACGCGTTGCTGCCGTTCGTCGAGTCGGGGCTCGTGACCTTCATCGGCGCGACGACCGAGAACCCGAGCTTCGAGGTCAACTCGGCCTTGCTGTCACGTGCGCAGGTGTACGTGCTGAAGTCGCTGGACGATGACGAGATGCGCCAGTTGCTGAAGCGCGCACAGGAAATCGCGCTCGACGGCCTGTCGTTCGACGAAAAGGCGATCGATACGCTGGTCGGCTATGCGGACGGCGACGCGCGGCGCTTCCTGAACCTGCTCGAGCAGGCGCAGACGGCAGCCACGTCGGCCGGCACCGCGACGATCGACGCCGAATTCGTCAGCAGCGCGATGACGCTGAACGCCCGGCGCTTCGACAAGGGCGGCGACAACTTCTACGACCAGATCTCGGCGCTGCACAAGTCGGTGCGCGGGTCGAGCCCGGACGGCGCGCTGTACTGGTTCTGCCGGATGATCGACGGCGGCGCGGATCCGAAGTATCTCGCGCGGCGGATCGTGCGGATGGCATGGGAAGACATCGGCCTGGCCGATCCGCGCGCGCTGCAGATGGCGAACGACGCGGCCGAAACCTACGAGCGGCTCGGCTCGCCGGAAGGCGAGCTCGCGCTCGGGCAAGCGGTGATCTATCTCGCATGCGCGGCGAAGAGCAACGCGGGCTACAACGCGTTCAACCAGGCGATGGCGTTCGTGAAGCAGGACAAGTCGCGCGAGGTGCCCGTGCATCTGCGCAACGCGCCGACCAAGCTGATGAAGGAGCTCGGCTACGGTCACGCTTACCGTTACGCGCACGACGAGCCGAATGCGTATGCGGCCGGCGAGACGTACCTGCCGGACGGGATGCGCGAACCGCGCTGGTACAAGCCGGTGCCGCGCGGGCTCGAATCGAAGATCGCCGACAAGCTCGCGTGGCTGCGCGACCTCGACCGCGAGGCCGGCAAGAAGGACTGACGGGGCGGCGCGCGGTGCAGCCCGGCCGGCGCCGTCGCGAACGCGTCAGCGCTTGCGGGCCGGCTGTTTCTTCCAGTAGCCGAACGGCTCCTGATGGCACTCGATGTCGAGTTCGGTGACGCGTGCGTGCAGGCTCTGCTGCGCATCGGCGATCGCGAGGTTGTAGATCGCGGGCGCAATCTCCTCGACGAAGAAGTGCAGCAGCGCACCGGCCTGGATATTGCCGATCGGCTCGTCCATGTTCTCTGTGAAATAGCGTTGCAGCGACGCGATCGCGCGGTCGCGTACTTCTTTGTCCAGTTCGATGGCCATCGGGTTCCTTGGGTAGCAGTGACGTGTGGCGGGTGCCTCGTTCGATGCGCCGTTACAGGTGCGCACGGGCGTTTCGCGATCCGCGGCGCTGCGATGCCGCGCGATTTCGCGGGTGCGGGCGGGCGGACCGGCAATGCGATACTGCCATGGCCGTCGCACCGCGGTCATCGCCCGTTTGCAGCATTGTCCGTCCGGCCATGCCGTGGCGGCCCCGCGGTGCGTTAGAATTCCCGTCTTACACAACGATTCTCCAAGTCCTCCCATGCTCGACATACAGTTGCTGCGCAAAGACCTCGACGGCGTCGCCCAGCGCCTCGCCGATCGCGGCTACACCCTCGACATCGCCGCGTTCTCCGCCCTCGAAGCGGAACGCCGCGCGATCCAGACCCGCACCGAAGAGCTCCAGGCGCGCCGCAACAGCCTGTCGAAGCAGATCGGCGCGATGAAGGGGAAGGGCGAGGACACGTCGGCCGTGATGGCCGAGGTCGGCGGGATCGGCGACGAAATGAAGGCGGGAGAAGCCAAGCTCGGCGAGATCCAGGCGCGCCTGTCCGACCTGATGCTGGGCATGCCGAACGTCGCGCACGAAAGCGTGCCGGTCGGCAAGGACGAAGCCGACAACGTCGAAGTGCGCCGCTGGGGCACGCCGCGCCAGTTCGATTTCGAGGTGAAGGATCACGTCGACGTCGGCACGCCGCTCGGTCTCGATTTCGAGACCGGCGCGAAGCTCGCCGGCGCACGCTTCACGATGCTGCGCGGCTCGATCGCACGCCTGCACCGCGCGCTCGCGCAGTTCATGATCGACACGCACACGCTGCAGCACGGCTATACCGAGACGTATACGCCGTACATCGTGAACCCCGAGATCCTGTACGGCACGGGCCAGCTGCCGAAGTTCGCGGACGACATGTTCCGCGTCGAGAAGGGCGGCGAGGAGAACAAGGTCACGCAATACCTGATCTCCACGTCGGAAATCTCGCTGACGAACACTGTGCGCGAGTCGATCGTCGACGCGTCCGCGCTGCCGATCAAGCTGACCGCGCATTCCCCGTGCTTTCGCTCGGAAGCCGGTTCGTACGGCCGCGATACGCGCGGCATGATCCGCCAGCACCAGTTCGACAAGGTCGAGATGGTGCAGGTCGTCGCGCCGGAAGCGTCGTACGCGGCGCTCGACGAGATGGTCGGCCATGCGGAAGCGATCCTGCAGAAGCTCGGCCTGCCGTACCGCGTGATCACGCTGTGCACGGGCGACATGGGCTTCTCGGCGGCGAAGACGTTCGACCTCGAAGTGTGGCTGCCTGCGCAGAACACCTATCGCGAGATCTCGAGCTGCTCGAACACCGAAGCGTTCCAGGCGCGCCGGATGCAGGCGCGTTTCCGCAACGCGCAGGGCAAGCCCGAGCTCGTGCATACGCTGAACGGTTCGGGTCTCGCGGTCGGCCGCACGCTCGTCGCGGTTCTGGAGAACTACCAGAACGCGGACGGTTCGGTCACGGTGCCGGAAGCGCTGCGTCCGTACATGGGCGGCATCGAGCGCATCGACGCGCCGGCACAGGCGTCGTAAGCGCGCGTTCCGGCACACTCTCGAAGGCCTCGCAAAAAAATTTGCAAAAAGGGCTTGTGAGAGGCGAAGAGATCGTTCTATAATCTTTTCTTTCGCGGAAACGACCAACCGCGAAATGCAGTAAAGCAGCAAGGAAGGAGAGGTGGCAGAGTGGTCGAATGTACCTGACTCGAAATCAGGCGTACGGTTTCCCCGTACCGTGGGTTCGAATCCCACCCTCTCCGCCAAAATACGAAGCCCCGTGATCCGGAAGGATCACGGGGTTTTTCGTTTTGGGTTCGCGGAATGTGTGTCGTGTCGCAAGCCGTTGTCGTGGCAACCGCTCGACCATCGACGCATCGGATCGTGCTGATACGATGCGACCCACAGCGTGCATGATCGTGCCGCGTCCCCATGCTGCCGTGCTGAATGGCAAACACCGCGATCCCATGACGAACCGAGTGCCGAAAGTCCTGACGAGCATTGCGCTGCTGACTGCCGTCATTGCCGTCGTGGACATCCGCGGCGCGCATGGCAACGGCATGGCGCTGGCGCTCGGTCACGCGGCGTATTTCGCGGCGCTGGCAGGATGCGCGGCCATCGCGGTGGCGGCGGCATTGATCGTGCTGTCGCACACACCGCGCTACCGCGAGCGCTCGCTCGCCTGGCGATGGCGCGAATGGGCGCTCGCGTTGCTGTGCGTCGTGACGATCGCTGCCTTCAGCCAGGCGATCGTGGTACTCGACTACTTGTGCGTGGCGCTTGCCCCGCCGTCGATCGAAGCCGATCTCGTCCGGTTCGATGCGTTGCTCGGCTTTCACTGGCCCGACCTGTATCGCTGGGTGAGGGCACATGCTGGGCTGCAGCATGTACTGGCGTTCGCGTATCACGGCAGCATCGTGCAGATGATCGCCGTCCCGTTCATTCTCTCGATCGCGCGGCGACACGACGACCTCGCCGAATTCATGGTGATGTTCGCAGTCGCGTTGCTCGTCGTTGTCGTCGTCTCGACGCCGTTTCCCGCGCAAAGCGCATTCGTCCATTTCGGCATCGCCGATGCGAACACCGCGTCGACCGTGTCTCACTACGACCTGCTGCGCAGCGGGCAGCTTCGGCGATTCAGCCTGTCCGAATCGCAGGGGCTCGTGTCGTTGCCGTCGTTTCACGTGATGCTGGCGCTGCTGTTCGCGTATGCGGTCCGACACGTCCGTTACGTGTTTCCCGCGTCGATCGGGCTGAATGTCGCGATGATCGTGTCGACGCCGACACAGGGCGGCCACTACCTGGCCGACGTGATCGCCGGGATCGTATTCGGCGTGCTGTCGATCGTTGTCGTGCGCCGCTGGATGGCGGGCCCGCGCAGCGCCGCGACCACCGGGCCGCGCGCGACGCATCCGACCTGACCGGATTGGCGGCCGGCGTTTTCGCACGGCCCCGGCCTTTACCGCTTTCTTCAGCTTTAAGCCCGCGCTTCCCGCGCCGTTAACACGGGGCGGCGGCCGGTGCCCGTGCCGGACCGCTTCGTTCCCCGTCGATCCAAGGTCCCATGAAGCTGAGCTACAAGATTCCCCTCGCATTCGCCGTCGCGCTGCTGCTGATGTTCTGTGGCGCGCTGTACGGCATCCATATTCTCAATCGGTCGATCGATACGTTCGCCGAAGACGTGCAGACGAACGTCGGCGACGAACGGCTCGTGTCGGCCACGCTCGTGCAGTTCAAGCTGCAAGTGCAGGAATGGAAGGACACGCTGTTGCGCGGCAAGCAGCCCGGCAAGCTCGACCAGTACTGGCAGGCGTTCCAGACGCGCGAGCGGACGGTCGATACGCTCGCCGCGCAGCTCGTTCACCAGTTGCCGCCCGGCGAGAGCCGCTCGCTCGTCGAGCAGTTCATGCGCGCGCACACGGCGATGGGCGAAGGTTACCGGCGCGGGTTCGACGCATTCAAGGCTGCCGGCTTCGAGCCGTCGGCCGGCGATGCGGCGGTGGCGGGCGTCGACCGCGAACCGGCGGCGCTGCTGGAGCGGGCCGCGAAGTCGATCGCCGACGAGAGTGCCGCCGTGTCGGCGCAGGCGAGCCGCGACGCGCAGCACGCGACCACCGCGAGCCTCGTGCTGATGCTGGTCGTGCTCGGCGTCGCGATGGTCGGCGCGTTCCTGTTCAGCCGCGCGATCCTGCGTCCGCTCGACCGTGCGGTGGCGTGTGCGCAGGCCGTCGCCGAAGGCGACCTGACCCGCGACGTCAACGCGGCCGGCCGCGACGAGATCGCCGATCTGCTGCGCGCGTTGCAGACGATGCAGGCGAGCCTGTCGGGCGTCGTGCTCGAAGTGCGTACGCACGCCGAAGCCGTCGCGACGGCGAGCGCACAGATCGCATCGGGCAACCACGACCTGTCGGCGCGTACCGAAGCGCAGGCGGCGTCGCTCGAGGAGACGGCTGCCAGCATGACCGAACTCACGGGCATCGTCCGCCAGTCGGCCGAGCACGCGCAGCACGCGGCGCAATTGGCGCACGACGCGTCGAACATCGCGGCGGCGGGCGGCGGCGTGATGACGGATGCCGTCGGCACGATGAACGGCATCGCCGACAGCTCCGCAAAGGTCGGCGAGATCATCGCGGTGATCGACGGCATCGCGTTCCAGACCAACATCCTCGCGCTGAACGCGGCGGTCGAGGCGGCCCGCGCGGGCGAACAGGGGCGCGGCTTCGCCGTCGTCGCGGCGGAAGTGCGTACGCTCGCGCAACGCAGCGCTGCCGCCGCGAAGGAGATCAAGGGACTCATCGAGCAGTCGACGAAGCGGGTCGACGAGGGGGCCGTGCTGATCGGCCGAGCGGGCGAATCGATTCACGAGATCGTCGGCGCGGTGCAGCGCGTCACGACGATCGTCGGTGAGATCTCGTCCGCGTCGCAGGAGCAGAGCGGCGGCATCCAGCAGGTGAACATCGCGGTGACGCAGATGGACGAAGCGACGCAGCGCAACGCCGCGCTCGTCGAGCAGGCCTCGGCCGCGACGCAGGCGCTGGCCGAGCAGGCGAGCGCGCTGCGACACGCGGTGGCCGTGTTCAGGCTGCCGGAAATGGCGTGACGGCTGAGCCGTCGCGCCGGACTTCGACGGAACCGGGGGCCGGTGCGTCGGCGCCGGCTTCCCCCGGCCCGTCCCCCGCGATCACGCCGCGGCCGGATATTGCGCGAGCACCCGGGCGCGGATCGACGGCTTGATGTTCGATTGCGCCATGTTGCCGCCGTAGTGCGCGACGACGCGCGGATTCATCACGCGATACCAGAGCGGCGGCACGTACGCGAACAGGATCATCGTCGCGTAGCCGGCCGGCAGTTGCGGCGCATCGTCGAAATGGCGCAGCGCCTGGTACGAGCGGGTCGGATTCGCGTGATGGTCGGCGTGGCGCTGCAACTGGTACAGGAACAGGTTGGTGACGACGTGATTGCTGTTCCACGAGTGCTGCGGCGTGCAGCGTTCGTAGCGGCCGTTCGGCAGCTTGCGGCGTCCGAGCCCGTAATGCTCGACGTAGTTCACGACTTCGAGCAGCGACGCGCCGTAGATGGCCTGGATCACGAGGAACGGGATCACGACCTTGCCGGCCATCGCGATCGCGATGCCCCACACGACGACGGTCATCGCCCACGCGTGCAGCACCTCGTTGCGCCAGGTCCATGGCGAATGCCCGAGCCGTTCGAGGCGGGCCTTCTCCAGCCGCCACGCCGAGCGGATGCTGCCGGTCACGGTGCGCGGCAGGAATGCCCAGAACGATTCGCCGTAGCGCGCGCTCGCCGGATCGTCGGCCGTCGCGACGCGTACGTGGTGCCCGCGGTTGTGCTCGACGTAGAAGTGGCCGTATGCGACCGGCGCGAGCGTGATCTTCGCGAGCCAGCGCTCGAAGCGGTTGGTCTTGTGCCCGAGTTCGTGCGCGGTATTGATCGAGATGCCCGTCGCGGCGCCGAGCGACAGCGCGAAGCCGACGTAGTCGTACCAGGCAAGCGCATGCGTGCCGACGATCCATACGCACGCGAAGAACGCGACGTATTCGACGAGGGTCGCGAGATAGACGATCAGCCGGTAGTAGCGCTCCCGTTCGAGGTGCGGCACGACGTCCTCGGGCGGGTTGTCGCGATCGTCGCCGATCAGCGTGTCGAGGATCGGGATCACGCCGAACGCGAACAGCGGGCCGAACCACCAGAACACATGCAGGCCCGTCGACAGCGCGAGCTGGGCGGCGAGGATCGGCAGCGTGATCGTCAGCGCGCCGAGCAACCACAGGTAACGCTTGCCATCCGACCAGCTCGGAGCCGATCCGTGGGTCATTGCCATTGTCTCCCTCCTGCCGGCCGGCCCGAAGGCGGCCGCCTGTACGGTTGTTCGAATTCTCGTTGGTCCGCGATGCACGCGCGGTTGTGCCGGATCGTCATCCGGTTCTGCCTGTTATACGACCCGCGCGCACGCTTGCCAAACTCCGGCACTAGGCGCGCGGCTCCAAACGGAGGGGCGCGTGCGGCGCAGGCAGGGAAGGGCCCGCGCAAGCTGATTGAAACATGCCGGGATCGCCGGATCGTTCCGCTCGGGCGCCCGGTTTGTCAGACGGAAGGCACGCCGTGACACGTACGGGTGTCGGTACCGTCGGTCCGCAACAAATGTTGCAATGCAATATGAGGAGGGCGGCCGGTACCCGAGATACATGCTTTCGGGGTTACCAATCTTACGGATCATTACGACTTCCACGCTGAAATTCACCGGCTCCGACGGGCAACTGCCGCATGTCGCAAGGCGGCTGGCACCATGCGTCGAACGAAGCCGCCGCAACCGTCTTTCGGCGGCACGCATCGACATGGCAATGCTGCACCTGCACACCAACTGGCCGTACGGCTGCCGGCGGTGCATGCTGCCTTTCGATTCGCGCTGTCATTTGAAAATAACGATTTGACTCATGCCCCGCTTTCGGTTGAAGCTAATAGCTTGCTGTCCGAAGGGGGCTGTGCCTGCATGAGTTCGACCTTGACCGTTCGTCGTATCGTTGCCGATCAGGGCAGCGTGTATCGCGAACTCCGCGCCGCATCGCTGCGCGAGCCCTACGCGCCCGGCGAAGCGCCGGAGGCCGAATTGCTGAACGTCGAAACGGACGCAGCGTCGGCGATTGCCGCGCAGCGCGCCGTGTCCGACGAGTCGACGACTTTCCTGCTGTATACCGAAGGCCATCCGGCCGGCATGATCGGCGCGTATTTCGACAATACGCCCGATCGGCGCGCGTTCGTCAGCGAGCTGTGGGTGGCGCACGCGGTGCGTCATCTGCGCGGCGGCGTGCTGCTGCTGGAGACGGCCACCGCATGGCTCGCCGAGCGTGGCGCCCAGGACGTCTACGCCTGGATTGCCGATGCGAACCGCAACGCGATCCGCTTCTACGAGCGGGCGGGTTTCGGCAACACCGGCGAACACGCGCCGATCGCGCGGATGCCCGGCGCGATGAAATCGCTGTTCGTGTCGCAGACGAAGCACTGACGTGACGTCAGAACGCGGGCCGCGCGGCGCGATGAAGATCCGGTCGCCCGCTTGCCTGCCCGCCTGCCGGTTGCGCACCCGCCCGGGCCGCCGCCCCCCCGGTTCCCCAAAAATAATGGCCGCGCGCGTGGACGCCTGTAAAATACGCAAAAAATTTTTGCAGAGTGTCCATGTCGCTTAAAAAATCGCCATTCTTCGAGCTGCGCAGCGGATCGGTCGATACGTTGCTGTTCACCGTGAAGACGACCGATCTCGATGCGTTGCGTACCGAACTGGTCAAGCGCTTCGAAGCGACTCCCGAGTTTTTCGCCGACGATGTCGTCGCGATCGACGTCCGCCGCCTGGCTGACGGCGAGCGCGTCGCGCTGGCGGACATCCGCCAGATGCTGAACGACGTGCGGATGCGCCCGGTGGGCGTCGTCGCGCTGGCAACGCAGGGCTGGGCGGGGGAAGCCGGCCTGCCGTTGCTCGAGGCGCGCGATCGCCGCACGCCGGCCGCGAAGCACGCCGACGAAGCGGAACCGGCGCCGGCGCCCGTCGTCGAAGCTGCCGCCGCTCCGGCAGCGGAACCGGCGCAGGAGCCCGCACCGACGCTGTTGCACGCGGGCGGCCAGACGCTCGTGATCGACCGGCCGTTGCGTTCGGGGCAGCAGATTTACGCGAAAGGAGACCTCGTGGTGCTCGCGCCGGTCAGTCACGGCGCGGAGATCATCGCGGAAGGCAATATCCACATCTACGCGCCGTTGCGCGGCCGCGCACTCGCGGGCGTGCACGGCAATCACGACGCGCGCATTTTCTGCACGTGTCTCGAGCCGGAACTGATTTCGATCGCGGGTATCTATCGAACAACCGAGAACCCGTTGCCCGCCGAAGTACTGGGCAAATCGGTGCAGATCCGGCTCGAAGAGGAAAAACTGATGATCGAACCGCTGCGCCTGACGTAATCCACGCAGTGCGCTCCGGAGCGATCGGCTCTCATTGACGAACACAGGGTATTGGGTAAATGGCAAAAATCATCGTGGTGACCTCGGGCAAGGGCGGCGTGGGCAAGACGACGACGAGCGCGAGCTTTGCGTCCGGTCTCGCGCTGCGCGGCCACAAGACGGCCGTCATCGACTTCGACGTCGGCCTGCGCAACCTCGATCTGATCATGGGCTGCGAGCGCCGCGTGGTGTACGACCTCGTGAACGTGATCCAGGGCGAAGCGAACCTGAACCAGGCGCTGATCAAGGACAAGAAGTGCGAGAACCTGTTCATCCTGCCGGCGTCGCAGACGCGCGACAAGGATGCGCTCACGCGTGACGGCGTCGAGAAGGTGCTGAACGACCTCGCCGCGATGGACTTCGAATTCATCGTCTGCGATTCGCCGGCCGGTATCGAGGCGGGCGCGCTGCACGCGATGTACTTCGCGGATGAAGCGCTGATCGTCACGAACCCGGAAGTGTCGTCGGTGCGCGACTCGGACCGCATTCTCGGCATCCTGTCGTCGAAGACCAAGCGCGCGACCGAAGGCAAGGATCCGATCAAGGAACACCTGCTGATCACCCGCTACAGCCCGAAGCGCGTCAGCGAAGGCGAGATGCTGTCGCTCGAGGACATCAGCGAGATCCTGCGCATCAAGCTGATCGGCGTGGTGCCCGAGTCGGAAGCCGTGCTGCATGCGTCGAACCAGGGGCTGCCGGCCGTGCATATCGACGGCACCGACGTTGCGGAAGCGTACAAGGACGTCGTCGCGCGTTTCCTCGGCGACGACAAGCCGCTGCGCTTCACCGATTACCAGAAGCCGGGCCTGCTGCAGCGCCTCTTCGGCAGCAAGTAACGGAGGCCGTCCATGTCCATCCTTTCGTTTCTCCTCGGCGAGAAGAAGAAGTCCGCATCGGTCGCGAAGGAGCGCCTGCAGCTCATCATCGCGCACGAGCGCGTCGGCGGCCGGCCGCCGGCCGATTACCTGCCGGCGCTGCAGAAGGAGCTGGTCGCGGTCATTTCGAAGTACGTCCATATTTCGAACGATGACATCCGCGTGAGCCTCGAGCGCCAGGACGATCTCGAAGTCCTCGAAGTGAAGATCGAGATCCCGCAAGCCTGACCGTTGCAGGTCTCCCTCCGCACGGCGGCATTCGCCGCCGTGCGCGTCTTACGCCCTGTTGCACTTTCGGGCATGCCGTAACACGGCGTCTGTCGGCCGTTACCGCGCCTCCCGCATTGAACGAATACGCTCGCGTAACTTGTTCAACCAGGAGGTTGTGATGGCTGTCTCTACTGTTCAACGTCGTATCGTTTCGCTCGCACTGCTTGCCGCGAGCCTGTCAGCCGTCGTCGCGCCGCTTGCCGCGCATGCGGACGAGATTCTCGTCGGCACCCCCGTGATCGTGCCGCAGGGCCGCGTGGTCGTTGCCGAGCCGGTCGCCGTGCGCACCGAGGAAATCGTCGTCGTCGCGCCGAATGCGCCGCCGCCGGTGCGCTACGAGGTCGTGCCGGCTTCGCGCGTGGGCTACGTGTGGGATCGCGGGCACTGGCACTGGGAGCATGGCCGCTACGTGTGGATCGGCGGCCACTGGGAAGCCGAGCGCGTCGGCATGCAATGGGTGCCGGGCCATTGGGACCAGCGCGGTCCGAACTGGTTCTGGACCCGTGGCCACTGGGCGTGATGGAGGCGAAGTAATGGCGGCCGGCGGCCGTGCGGTCGGCGTGATCCCCGAACTGCTCGTCGACAAGGAAGTCGGCCATACGGGGCTGTCGGAACTGCACGTCGTGCCCGACATGCACCACCGCAAGAAAATG
>NZ_JAAGPE010000236.1:0-14561 GCF_017104605.1 Burkholderia sp. Ac-20384
TCGCGCGGCGCGGGCGGCTGTGTCAGCGCGGGCAGCAGGTCGCTCGCGGCGGCGGCGATCGCCGCGCGCTTGGCCGGCTGGTCGGCGGGAATGAAGGTCGACAGCGTGGTCGTGCGGCCGACTTCGGGCAGCGCGTCGAGGCGCTTCGCGGCAGCGTCGGCCTCCGCGAGCGACGGCGCGAGCATCGTGACGTCGTTGACGGCGGCTTCCGGCGAATCCTTCAGTGCGAGCAGCGTCGCCATCGATTCGCTGTTCGGATCCTTCAGGTGCAGCGGGTTGAAGTCGAAGCGCAGGAACGCGAGCAGCGGCAGCGCGCCGACCACGACCACGAGCGTGCCGATCAGGATCGGCTTGCGATGGCGATCGAGGTAATCGTCGACCGGCGCGAGCCACGGGAAGCCCGGCGTCTTCGATTCGCCCGGCGGCGCGAACAGGCGCAGCAGCGCGGGCAGCAGCGTGAGCGTGGTCAGCAATGCGACGAACATCCCGACGCCCGCGATCAGGCCGAGCTCGGACACGCCGCGATAGGCGGTGGGGATGAACGAGAAGAAGCTCGCCGCGACGGCCGCGGTGGCCAGCGCGAGCGGCATGCCCATCGAGTGCGCGGCGCCGATCAGCGCGTGATCGATGCGCGGATCGCGGAAGCGCTCCTCGCGATACTTCACGCCGTACTGGATCGAGAAGTCGACGCCGAGGCCGACGAACAGCACCATGAACGCGACCGAGATCATGTTCAGCGAGCCGACCATCGCGAGGCCGAGCGCGGCGGTCACGACGAGGCCGACGAACAGCGTGACGAGCACCGAGCCGATCATCCGCTTCGAGCGCAGCGCGAGCCACAGGATGACGAGCACGGCGAGCAGCGTGAAGACGCCGTTGAGCGCCGCGCCATCCTCGACCGACGCGAATTCGTCGTCGGCGAGCGGCTGTTCGCCGGTCAGGCGCACGACCGCGCCGTAGCGCTTCTCGAGGTCGATCGAACGGGCCGCGTCGCGGATCACCTGGCTGGTTTCCGCGCCGGCCTTCAGCGCGCCGTAGTTGACCACGGGCTGCACGGTGACGAACGCGAGTGCGGGTTGCCGCGCGGCATCGTTGTCGACTAGCGCGCGCCACGAGAACGCGGCCGGCTTGCCGGCCAGCACGTCGTCGACCGTCGCGGCGCTGCGGGCGAGCAGCTTCGCCATCGTGGGCAGCTTCACCTGGCCGGTCAGCAGCGGCTGGCCGAGCGTGGTGGCGAGCGTCGTGGCGAGCCCGGTGAGGCTCGGGTTCTTCGCGAGTTCGTTGACGAGCGGGCGCGCGCTCGCGAGCTGCGAGGTCGTATCGGTGACTTCCTGCGGCGACAGGAACAGCAGCCCGTTGTGCTCGAAGAACGGCCCGCCACCGGGCTCGGCGACCTGGCCGATGCGGCCGGCGTCGGCATCCTTCTGCAGCGCTTCGGTCAGCGCTTGCGCGGCGGCATTCGCAAATTCGGGCGCGGGCGCCTCGACGACCGCGAGGATCGTGCCGTTGCGTTGCGGGAACGCTTTGTCGACGGCCTGGCCGAGCGCGGCGAATTGCGGTTCCGCATCGACGAGCTTGCTGATGTCGGTGTTGATCTTGAAATGCTGAGCGACATAGACGCCGCTGAGCGCGGCGATGACGAGCGACAGGACGACGACCGAGACGGGTCGGCGCACCGACCACGCAACGAGTCGGACGATGAGAGATGTCACCATGTGGCGATGGGGAGCGGCTGGCAAGGGCAAAGTAGCCAAGTATACCGGCGCGGCGTGGCGGCGGTCGTGACGTTCGGGGTTACGAGAAGGGAAGGAGATTTGTTCGCGACGGCGGAATCGATACCGAGGGTCGGCCGGTTTGTAAGGGGATATTTACATAAACGGCGCAACGCTGCTTCGACGCGCCACTGCTGGCCTGTGACAAAGGAACCTGAAAGGTAACAGTCGGTCACGGCGGCACACCGAGGCGTCAGGCCCGGTATACTTTGCATCGTCGGCCGGTGCAATGAACCGGTCGTTTTTTCTCATCGAGCGATATTCGTATGAAACGTCATCTGTTTGCTTTCGTCGCGGCAGCCGCCGTGTCGGTTTCCGCTTTTGCGCAGAGCGCGCCGGTCGATATCGTCCGCAATGCGGTCGAGGGCACCGTCACCGCAATGAAGGCCGATCCGGCCGCCCGTGGCGGTGACATGGCGAAAGTCACGCAGGTCGTCGAGCAGCGCTTCCTGCCCGCGACCAACTTCGAGCGCACGACCCGCATCGCGGTCGGCGACGCGTGGAAGCAGGCCACGCCGCAACAGCAGCAGGAGCTGTACAAGCAGTTCAAGCTGCTGATGACGCGCACCTACGCCGCGTCGCTCGCGCAGCTCGGCAGCCAGGACGCGAAGTTCTCGTTCAAGGCCGGCGGCGCGTCGGGTGCCGACGCGCTCGTGCAGTCGACGGTCACGACGCCGGGCGACAGCCAGTCGGTCGGCTATCGTCTCGGCAAGGTCGGCAACGACTGGAAGATCTACGACATCGACATGTCGGGCGCGTGGCTGATCCAGGTCTACCAGGGCCAGTTCAAGAGCCAGCTCGCATCGGGCGGGATCGATGGCCTGATCGCGTATCTGCAGAAGCACAATTCGCGGACGAACTGACAGCCGCTGCGCGGTTCGGAGTCCGGATGCACAAAGGGCGCCCTCGGGCGCCCTTTTTCATTGCTTTGCGCTGACGGCGCGTTACGCGCCGACGCCGAGCATCCGCAGGCAATCGTCGACCACCGCCTCGACGAACGCGGCACGATCCGTTTCCGGTGCCGCGATGATGTGATCGGTCGCGCCATGCACGCCCGCATAGATCAGCAGCGCGGTGACCTGCGGATGCGCCAGCCGCCAGGTGCCGGCCCGTGCGCCGCCGTCGAGAATCGCACCGAGCTGTTCGAGGATCGCGTTCTTGTCGGCATTCGCGCGATCGTGATGGTGATGGTTCGTGTAGACGATATCGTGCGTGCGGTAGGTCGTCGCGTAGGTTTCGATGTTGGTGCGGATCCACGCGCGCAGGCGCGCGAGCCAGTCGTCGGCGTCGCACGCGTCGACCGCGTGCTGTAGTCGGTCGAGGAACGATGACGTGTAGCGCTGCGCGAGCGCGGCGAGCATGTCGGACTTCGATTCGAAGTAGTGATAGAACGTGCCCTTCGCGACCTGCGCGTGCTCGACGATCTCGCTGATGGTCGTCGCTTCCACGCCCTGCGCGAGGAACAGCGCTTCGGCCGCCGCCATCAGTTCCTCGAGTCGCACTTCCGCCGGCTTCGTGCGCGGCTTGCCCGCCGGCACGCCGTCTTTCATTGTCGTGGTCCCTGCCTTGGTCCTGTCCGTCATCGCGCGGCTCGACGCCCGTTCGTGCAAAGCCCGCAGTTTAGGCCAGCGCCCTGCTCACGGCCAATTCAATCAATTGACCGACGGTCAGTCGATATATATGATGAGAATCATTCTCATCTTCGTGCCCGGGAAGGGCTGACCACCATGCCTCGTTATCGTCGCGCCGCACTCGTCCTGGCCGCCTGTCTCGGCACCTTTCTCGCCACGCTCGACATCAGCATCGTCAACGTCGCGCTGCCGACGCTGCAGACGGCGCTCGACACCGATATCGGCGGCCTTCAGTGGGTCGTCAATGCGTATGCGCTCGCGTTGTCCGCGTTCATGCTGTCGGCCGGGCCGCTCGGCGATCGCTACGGGCACAAGCGCGTGTGGCTTGCCAGCGTGATCCTGTTCACGGCCGGGTCGGTGGTCTGTGCGTGCGCGGGCAGCATCGAGCCGCTGCTGATCGGACGCGCGATCCAGGGGCTCGCCGGCGCATTGCTGATACCGGGCGCGATGCCGATCCTCACGCATGCGTTTCCCGATGCGCGCGAGCGCGCCCGCGCGATCGGCGGGTGGTCCGCGTTCAGTGCGCTCGCGCTGATCCTCGGGCCGCTGGTGGGCGGCCTGCTCGTCGAGCATGGCGGCTGGCAGAACATCTTCCTCGTCAACGTGCCGATCGGCATCGTGACCGTGCTGCTCGGCGCATGGGGCATTCCGGAGCGCCGGCATCCGCAGCACGCGGCGTTCGATCCGCTCGGCCAGGTGTTGAGCGTGGTCTGGCTCGGGCTGCTCACGTACGGGTTGATCGGCATCGGCGAAGCCGGCGCGTGGCATGTGAAGGTGCTCGTGCCGCTGGCGGGCGCCGCGGTGGCGTTCGTCGTGTTCGTGCGGGTCGAAACGCGCGTCGAGCGGCCGCTCCTGCCGGTCTGGCTGTTTCGCGACCGGCGGCTGGTGCGCGCCAATCTCGCGTCGTTCGTGCTCGGGTTCTCGGGGTACAGCAGCCTGTTCTTCCTGTCGCTGTTCCTGCAGCAGGCGCAGGGGCGCACGCCGGCCGAGGCAGGCTGGCAACTGATGCCGCAGTTCGTGATGACCGCGATCACGTCGATGCTGTTCGGGCGCATCGCGGCGCGCATTCCGTTGCACGCGCTGATGGTGGCCGGTTATGGGCTGATCGGCGCGATGCTCGCGGTCATGGCCGGTTTCGGCGTGGGAACGCCGTACCTGCCGGTCGGCATCGCGCTGGCGGTGCTCGGCGTCGGCATGGGGCTCGCGGTGCCCGCGACCGGCATGACCGTGATGGAACTGGCGCCGGCCGAGCGCGCGGGCATGGCGTCGGCGACGATGAACGCGTTGCGCCAGACCGGGATGAGCATGGGCATCGCGGTGCTCGGCAGCATGATGAGCGTCGGTGCGCTGCACCGGATGACGGACGCGATGCAGGCGGCCGGCAGCGCCCACGCGGATACGCTCGCGCGGCAGGCTGTGATGGAGCATGTGTTTGCGGCAGGGCGCCCGGCGCTGCTCGGCGCGTATCGGGACGCGATGGCGCACGGGTTTTCGATCGCGGTTTTGTGCTCTGGAATCCTGAGTGTTGGCGTGGCAGTGATGCTGATGATGCGGCGTGAAGTCAGTCGAAAACAAGGTATTGCGCCGATGTCGTGCGCGACGCAATCGCGGCCGGATTGATCGCGACCGGTCAACTTCGCATCCTATCGAATCACATATGACGCGATGTAGATCAGCAGCGTAGGCGTCGCCAAGGCGATCAAGGAGAGCACCCATTTTCGTGTCGTGACGCGCTGACGCCCGATTCGCCAACCCGCGAAGGCAAATGCAAGCGATGGGCCGAGTAGCAACACGATGAGCAGTGCGAAAACTGGCCAGGGCGGTGAGCAGAGATCGATTTCGTAGCAGGAATGCCGATCGACGTGCAGTCGCCAACCGGTATGAATCCGCCAATCGATCCGGCTTCCGATCCAGCATGCGAGCCACGTGGTAACCAGACCTGCGATTCCGTACAGGAGTGAGAGTCCTCCACGCCTTATTCTTGGCCACATGTCCGAGGATTAACGTGATTTCCTGCGAGGCACGATGCTCGCTGAGACAATTGCAAAGATGACAGACAGCCCACCCCATCCTGCGAAGAACGCATTCGCGATTTCCGGGTTCGTATCGAAAAGACTACCTCTGCCGTGCAGGACGAATGTTCCGTATACGTAGAGAGATCCCCAGCAGATCACGGTGGCGAAGGCTACGCCGACAAGTGCGCCCCCTACAGCGGCAACGAATTTCATTTGACGGGAAAGAACAAGATGGTTTTCGAGTTGCGGAAATCAGACCAGAAACCCGCTATGACAATATTCCACGAAATCCGGATGCCTGATGCGAAACCGGTGAGCCTGCTTCCATTCCAGAGGTCGATATGGCCGCCGCTCAAATTGTCTGGCGAATCGCCGTCCTGCAACCAATAGCCGTCGAAAAAGACAATTCCGGTTCGACTTGCAACTTTGCTTGCCCAATCGCGTCCCGTAATGTTTTCGGGTGCCAGCACGCCGGCGACCGGCCTCAGCTTCAACCACTCGGCGAACTCATATGCGCGTGTGGCTGTCGGCTTTCCTCGGATCTGGATGCGGCCTAGGGTCGGTTTGCCCGGCATCGGCCGAACCCGCTTCTGCGAAAACGACTTCATTTCGATGCCGACATTGTGCAGCGTCACGCTCATTCGGATAGCGCACTGATTCTTGTATTGTCCGTCTGGATCCTTATACGGATTTCCGTGTGCGTAGTTGCTCCAGAGTTCGGAAAATGTCACCGACTTCAGTTCGACTTCCTTGTGCGATTTTGGCACTGCGGTCGTTTTGACGACAGTTTTCCCATTCGGCATTACACGTCCTTATCGCGTCTTGCGAGTGCTTCATCACCCCAAAGAACCGTGTATTCGCTCTCGTTTGCAGTGTGAATGCGGGGGAGATATCCGCTGTCGTCGAGTTGGCCTGAGTGAATACGCCCGTCAGGCGTTTCGATCACATACGGATAGCCATTTGACGCGCCGCTTCCGACGGCACGAACAGACTCGTCATAAGCGCCCGAGCTTGGCGGTGCGACACCGCCTGTCCGGCTTGCTCCGGGGGCAGCGGTGTCCATTTCGTCTGCCGAGTCGCCACACCATGCGTCACTTGCGAGCATGGCAACGATACGCGGCGGCGTTGGGCATTTGCATAAAACGACATCACCATCGACGGCTACCTCGCCCATGAATTCTATGCGCCGTAATCCGCCGACCTTGGCAATCGGCCCCGTGCTCTGACAGGCGTCGCAGAATGCAAGTCCGCCGATGAGTGCAGCCTGGTGGTCGGCGTTGCCGAACGTGAATGTCGGCCCGGCGTAGGCAAGGATTCGTCCCCCGGTTTCCAGTTCGTCTCCAGCAACCGCGATACGGCGCATCATGATTCACCCTCGATTCAGAGTACCGGTGTATGTCAGCGATGCCCGGTGCCGCATGACAAGTTCACGTGCTCGTCATGCGAATCATGGGCAGGTCGCTCGATTCGGTAAGCGAAAGGATTCCATCAACCTGATGTGAGGTCGATTGGACGAGTATGAAAATTGGGTGCGCGAATTGCGCGCGATGTCACCGGATCGGCACGCCTACCTTCGCCGATGCTCGACCGCAAACTTGATCAGCTCGGCCTGCCCTTCTATCTCCAGCTTGCGCTTCAGATTGAGCCGGTGCGTCTCGACCGTGCGCACCGACAGCCCCGTCTGCTGCGCGATCTGCTTGCTCGACAGCCCTTCCGCCAGCGCGTCGAGGATGTCGCGTTCGCGCGGCGTGAGCCGGTCGAGCGGCGACGCGGTCGCGCTTGCGTGGATCATCCGCGCGGCGAGCCCTTCGCTGAAGAACGTCTGGCCGGCCAGCACCGCGCCGATCGCGCGCACGATCTCGCTCGCAGGCGAATCCTTCAGCAGGTAGCCGCTCGCGCCGGCACGCACGGCCTGCGTCACGTATTCGACGTTGTCGTGCATCGACAGCATCAGCACGCGGATGCCCGGAAAGCGCTCGTGGAATACGCCCGCGAGCGTGATGCCGTTCATCCCGTTCATGCCGACGTCCATCAGCGCGAGATCGGGTTCGAGCGACGCGGCGAGCGCGAGCGCCTCGTCGGCGTTGCCGGCTTCGCCGACCACGGACAGGTCGGCCGCTTCGAGCCGCATCCGCAGGCCGTCGCGCACGAGCGGGTGATCGTCGACGAGCAGCAGTCGGGCGACGGGCCGGGCGGTGTCGGGGGCGCTCATGCGTGAAAGGTCTCCTGTGATGGGGCGCGTCATGACGCGGCGCCGGGCAGCGGTACGCGCGCGGCGACGATCGTGTGGCCGACCTGCGACGAGATCGTCAGCATGCCGCCGAGCGCGTCGAGGCGCTCGCGCATGTTGCGCAGGCCGATGCCGCGCCGTGCGTCGGCCTGCGAGCGTTCGGCGTCGAAGCCGCAGCCGTTGTCGGCGATGGTCAGCGTGACGGAATGTGCGCCGACGTCGAGCGTGACGGCCGCGCGCGACGCCTGCGCATGATGCACGATGTTGCTGAGCGCTTCCTGGGCGATCCGGAACAGCGCGGTGTTGACGGCTTCGGGCAGCGGCCGGGTGCCGCTGTGCGCAACCTGCGTATAGCCGATGTCGATGCCGCTTTCGGCGCCGAGTTCGCGAACCAGCTGTTCGAGCGCGGCTGCGAGGCCGAGGTCGTCGAGCATGGATGGACGCAGCGCATGCGAGATGCGCCGCACTTCGCGCAGCGTGTCGCCGAGCCGTCCGACGCCCGATGCGAGCGCCTGCTCGGCTTCGGGCAGGCGCGCCGTGCCGCGTTCGAAACGGGCGAGCGCGGATTCGAGCATCAGTTTCGCGGACACCATCATCTGGCTGATCCCGTCATGCAGCTCGCGCGACAGCCGCGCGCGCTCCTGCTCCTGCGATTCGACCACACGTTGCGCGAGCAGCTTGAGCTTCGCGTCGGCGCTGCGCGACTCGCTGACGTTCAGCACCAGCGCGCACACGGCGATCGCCGCTGCACCCGTGAGCGCGATCGCGGTGAGCCAGCTCATCGTGCGCTCGATGTTCGCGGACGCGCGTGCGTCGATGCGCTGCAGCGCGGTGTCGACGTCGTCGAGATAGATGCCGGTGCCGACCATCCAGCCCCAGCGTTCGAGCGCGACGACATAGCCGAGTTTCGGTGCGACGCGGCCCGTCGACGGCCGTTGCCAGGCGTAGCGCACGTAGCCGCCGCCGCTCGCCGCCGCGCCGATCAGCTTCTGGATCGTCAGTGCGCCCTGCGGGTCGCGCATCGACCAGTAGTTATGGCCGACGCGTTCGGGCTCGCGCGGATGCATCAGCGAATTGCCGTGCAGGTCGTATACGAAGAAATAGCCGTCGGGGCCGAAATCCATCTTCTGCAGCATCGCGAGCGCCTGCGTGCGGAGCATCGCGTCGTCGCGCGCGTTGCGGCCGCTCGCGTCGTAGAGCGGCATGATCGCGCTCGTTGCCAGCTCGACATAGTGCTTCAGCTCGACTTCCTTGCTCGACAGGTAGGCGGCCTGGATCGTCGCGTGCTGCGTGCGCGCGAGGGACGTCGCCTGCTGGCGCACGCCGAAGCCGATGCCGGCGATCGCGAGCAGGAACGGCACGATGGCCAGAAGGAAGATCTTTGCCTTGAGTCTCATGGTGGTGCGAAGCGGCCGCGCACCCGAGCGGGCCGGCCGGGCGCGTCAGCCGTGCGGCGGCGTGTCGAGGCGACATTGTCGGTGATTTTGCGCACGGGCGGCGATGGCGGCCCGGCGGCCACCCTGCTGCTGCTCGGCGGCGCGGGGTGTGTCCCGGCCGCTCAGGCCCGCCGCGCCGCGAGGCCGCCGGAAGCGGCCGCATGCACGACGATGCGGTTGCGCCCGCCTTCCTTCGCGCGATACAGCGCGTCGTCGGCGAGTTTCAGCGCGCCCTGCATGTCGTCGTCGTGTTCGGGATAGCTGGTCGTCACGCCGATGCTCACCGTCAGGCGGCCGGACGTACCGGCATCGTGCCGGATGCCGAGATCCAGGATGCCGGTGCGGATCGTCTCGGCGATCGCCACTGCACCGGTCGTGTCGACGTCGGGCAGCACGACGAGGAACTCCTCGCCGCCGTAGCGCGCCGCGTAATCGGCCGGGCGGCGCAGGCAGCCGGCGATGCAGTGGCCGACCGCGGCGAGCGCGTCGTCGCCGGCCTGGTGCCCTTGCGTGTCGTTGTAGCGCTTGAAGTAATCGACGTCGATGAACAGCAGCGACAGCGCGTGCTGCGAGCGCGCGGCACGGCGCCATTCGCGCGCGAGCGTGACGTCGAGCATCCGGCGGTTGTCGAGGCCGGTGAGGCCGTCGGTGCGCGCGAGCGCCTGCAGTTCGGTTTCTGCGCGGTGGCGCTTGCGCAGTTGCACGTCGAGCAGCAGCGACAGGCCGACGAAGCCGATCGCGAGCGCAACCATTGCGGAGCCGATCGGAATCGCACGGTCGTACCACGCGGCGTAGGTATCGGCTTCCGAGCGCGCGACCATGATGATGAGCGGCAGGTTCTCGAGGTGCCGGAACACGTACAGGCGCCGCACGCCGTCGATCGACGCGGTGTCGGCGAAGCTCCCTTCATTGGCGCTCATGAACCGCCGGAACGTGCTCGCGCGGCTGATGTCGCGGCCGACGATCTTGGGATCGTAAGGCTCGCGCGCGAGCATCTTGCCGTCCGTGTTGATCAGCGCGATCGAGCCGCGATCGCCAAGCGACAGGCGCGAGAACAGGTTCTGGAAATATTCGAGCCGGATCGACATCACGGCGACGCCGCCGAACGAGCCGTCGGGCTTCGTGATCCGCCGGCTGAGCGCGATGCTCGGCGAGCCGCCGCGCAGCCGCGAGTGATACGGGGGGCTGACGTACAGGCCGGCGTCGGGATGGTCGCGGTGTACGGTGAAGTACGGTTCGTTGCCGAAGTTGGCTTTGCGCGGCACGTCGCTCTTGCCGTCGACCGAGATGTCGCCCTTTGCGTCGAGCACGTAGATCCCGCCGAGGTACTTGGCCGTCGTCGCGCGGTCGAACAGCACCTGGCGGCGCAGCGGCATCGGCAGCTTGACGACGTCGGGGTCGTTCTCGCCTTCGACGACGGCCTGCAGCGACAGCGAATAGATCTCGATGTTGCGCTCGATGTCCCACGACGCCATCAGCGCAAGATTCTGCTGCATCGCGGCCGAGCGGTCGCGCGCGTCGATGCGGCCTTCGTACAGCACGACCCCGCACAGGAGCAGCAGGACCAGCGCGATCAGCAGCCCGGCATAGAAGATCAGGTGCGGCAGCAGGAACCGGCGCAGATGAGCGGCGACACGGCTCGTCAGGCCGGATTCGCTGGGCATTGCGTAGTCGGTTTCTGCCATGGTCGGTGGATCGATGGGCATTGCCGCCGGGAGGCGGGCCGATGCGATTGTTCGTATGACGTGCCGGCGGCGATCCGTTACGCGACCATTCCGACGCCTTCCTGCCGGCCGGCGGAGAAAATGGACGCCGATTATCGGTAACCGCGGCCAGATATACCGGTAAATCAAGCATTTACTGGTGACATCTGCGCCGATTCAACGATCCGACGAATCGGGCAACGCGAATTCAACGGAGTATAACGCGCGCGTCCGCGTGCGCGGAAAATGTTGCGGACCGTTGATCCGGATCAAATTACAGTGAATTCACGGGCTTGCGGATATCGGGCAGAGCGTTCCAGCGCAAGGCTTTGCGGCATGCAGGGACGTCGCGCGCGGCATCCGGCTGCCGATTCCCTCCGGTTAACGGCACGCGAACGCGAAAAATGAAGGCAGACGATTTGCGCCGATTATCCGTTTCAACGGTCGGGCGAACGCGAAAATGAAAACGGGCGGCCGTTGCGGCCGCCCGTTTCGTGAAGCACGCCTGCGCTTAACCGCCGTGCTGTTGCGCCTTGAACGCGAGGCGGAACCGGTGCAGCAGCGGCTCGGTATAGCCGCTCGGCTGCGACGTGCCCTGCAGCGCGAGCGCGCACGCGGCCTTGAACGCGGTCGACTGGTCGTAGCCGGGCGCCATCGGGCGATAGTTCGGGTCGCCGGCGTTCTGCTGGTCGACGACGCGCGCCATCCGCTTGAACACGTCGAGCACGAACGCCTCGGTGATCACGCCGTGGCGCAGCCAGTTCGCGATGTGCTGGCTCGAGATGCGCAGCGTCGCGCGGTCTTCCATCAGGCCGACGTCGTGGATGTCGGGCACCTTCGAGCAGCCGACGCCCTGTTCGACCCAGCGCACGACGTAGCCGAGGATGCCCTGCGCGTTGTTCTCGACTTCGCTCAGGATCTCGGCCTCGCTCCACGCGGCGCGCTCGACGACCGGCACGGTCAGCAGGCCTTCGAGCAGCGCGTCGCGTTCGCTGGCGTACGGCGTCTTTTCGAGTTCCTGCTGGACGGCCTGCACGTCGACGAGGTGGTAGTGCAGCGCGTGCAGCGTCGCGGCGGTCGGCGACGGCACCCATGCGGTGTTCGCGCCGGCGCGCGGATGCGCGATCTTCTGCTCGAGCATCGCGTGCATCAGGTCCGGCATCGCCCACATGCCCTTGCCGATCTGTGCACGGCCGCGCAGGCCGGCCGACAGGCCCGCGAGCACGTTGTTGCGCTCGTACGACTGGATCCACGCCGACGACTTCATGTCGCCCTTGCGGATCATCGGGCCCGCTTCCATCGCGGTATGCATCTCGTCGCCGGTGCGATCGAGGAAGCCGGTGTTGATGAACGCCACGCGCGCGGCGGCCGCGACGATACAGGCGGCGAGGTTCACGCTGGTGCGGCGCTCCTCGTCCATGATGCCCATCTTCAGCGTGTTGCGCGGCAGGTTGTACAGGTCCTCGATGCGCGCGAACAGCGTATCGGCGAACGCGACTTCGACCGGGCCGTGCATCTTCGGCTTCACGATGTAGATCGAGCCGGTGCGCGAGTTGCGCTTCGCCTTCAGGTCGTGTAGCGAGCACAGCACCGTGACGACGCCGTCGAGAATCCCTTCCGGAATCTCGTTGCCGTCACGGTCGAGCACTGCGCCGTTGGTCATCAGGTGGCCGACGTTGCGCACGAACAGCAGCGAGCGGCCGTGCAGCGACAGCCTGCCGCCGGCCGGCGTGGTGTACTCGCGGTCGGCGTTCAGGCGGCGCGTGAAGCTCTTGCCGCCCTTCGCGACTTCCTCGACCAGCGTGCCCTGCATCAGGCCGAGCCAGTTGCGGTAGAGCTGGACCTTGTCTTCTGCGTCCACCGCCGCGACCGAATCCTCGCAGTCGATGATCGTGCTGACCGCGGCTTCGAGCACGACGTCCTTCACGTTCGCGAGATCGGCACGGCCGATCGGCGTCGACGCGTCGATCTGGATCTCGAGGTGCAGGCCGTTGTGCTTCAGCAGGATCGCGGACGGTGCGTCGGCCGCGCCCTGGTAGCCGACGAACTGCGCCGGCTGCGCGAGGCCCACGATGCCCTTCGCGGTTTCGACGGCGAGCTGGCCGTCCTGCACGCGGTAGCGCAGCGCGTCGCGGTGCGAGCCGCTCGCGAGCGGCGCCGCGTTGTCGAGCACGTTGCGCGCGTAGTCGATCACGCGCTGGCCGCGCGTCGGGTTGTAGGTCGCGGTGCGTTCGGCGCCGCCGTCTTCAGGCAGCGCATCGGTGCCGTACAGCGCGTCGTACAGGCTGCCCCAGCGGGCGTTCGCGGCGTTCAGCGCGTAGCGCGCGTTCGACAGCGGCACGACGAGCTGCGGGCCTGCCTGCGTGGCGATCTCGCTGTCGACGTTCGCGGTGGCTGCCGCGACGTTCGACGGGACCGGCACGAGGTAGCCGATTTGTTCGAGGAACGCGCGATACGCGGCGTGGTCGCGCACGGGGCCGGGGTGCGCGCGGTGCCAGGTGTCGAGTTCCTGCTGCAGGCGGTCGCGTTCCGCGAGCAGCTCGCGGTTGCGCGGCGCCAGGTCGTGCACCAGGGCCGAGAAACCGCTCCAGAACGCGGCCTTGTCGATGCCGGTGCCCGGCAGCGCTTCGTTTTCAATGAACTGGCTCAGCGCTGGCGCGACTTGCAGTCCTGCTTGGTCGATCATCGTTAATCCTCCCGGGGAAAAAATCGCGCGCGGCTTTGGCTGGTTATACCGCGACGCTTTGTGTGCCGGCGCGGGCGATCTGCGCGTCCTGTTCGGACTTTACGCCAGACACGCCGATCGCGCCCGCGATCCGGCCGCCCACCGTGACCGGTACGCCGCCTTCGAGCAACCCCGTCAGCGGCACGCTGAGAAACGCGGTGCGGCCACCGTTGATCATATCCTCATACGCCTTCGTCTCGCGCCGGCCGAGCGCCGCCGCGCGCGCCTTGTCCTGCGCGATATAGGTGCTGGCCGGCGATGCGCCGTCCAGCCGCGCGAACGCGAGCAGGTGGCCGCCGTCGTCGACGACGGCGATCGATACGGCCCAGCCGTGGCGTTCCGCTTCCGCGCGGGCGGCGGCGAGCATGCGGTCGGCATCGGCAAGTTCGAGTTCGGGTTTCGTCTGCATGGCATTCCTCCGGAATCAGGTCAGTTGACGAGGTGGTTGTCGACGAGCTCGATCCAGTGGCGCACGGCCGTGCGGCCTGCGCCGTTCAAGTGAGTCTGGCAGCCGACGTTGGCCGTGACAATCAGGTCGGGCCGCGCGGCTTCAAGCGCGTCGAGCCGGTTGTCGCGCAGTTGCGTCGCGAGTTCGGGCTGTGTCAGCGAATACGTGCCGGCCGAGCCGCAGCACAGATGGCCGTCGGCGACATTCGTCAGATCGAAGCCGAGCTGCGTCAGGATGCGCTCGACCGCGCCGCCGAGGCGCTGTGCGTGCTGCAGCGTGCACGGGCAGTGCACCGCGATGCGACGTGGCGTCGAACCGGCCAGCGCGTCGAGCGGCTCGGCCGCGATCACTTCGGCGAGATCGCGTGCGAGCGCGCTGACGCGGTGCGCTTTCTCCGCATAGACGGGGTCGGAACGCAGCAGGTCGCCGTACTCCTTGACGAAGGCGCCGCAGCCGCTCGCCGTCAGCACGATCGCTTCCGCGCCCGCTTCGATCGCGGGCCACCATGCGTCGATATTGCGGCGCGCACGGGCGAGGCCGGCATCCTGCGCGTTCAGGTGATATTCGGTCGCGCCGCAACAGCCGGCTTCGCGCGCCGGGG